>WGFF01000024.1 GCA_015492355.1 Deltaproteobacteria bacterium | reverse complement strand
TGGCAACATAATCCAGTTTATGCGGCAGGAACGTATAAACACCCTTGGCGAGATAGAGCTCAACAGGTTGAAGATACTGAGCAGACGCCTCGGCGTGGATGCTGTCATAATCGGAACGGTAGAGGAATTTGATGACGGCTGGTCAAAGGGGTCTTCGGTACCTGTGGTATCCATATCAGCCAGGATGATAGACTCAAGAAACGGCAGGATTATATGGGCACAGCAGAAAAAGAGGACAGGTGATGACTACGTTGTGGTATTCGATATGGGAAGGATACGATCGGTTGCTACACTTACCAGGATAGTAATAAAGGAGATGATAGATACTATTCAGTAAAATGAAAAACTGCCGAATAAAAATTGAGGAACTCAGAGACGAAAAACCGGGGAAGAGCGAGTTGAAGCACAGGGGTTTTTATCATAGATACCGGCTACTTTTACTATTGGTCGTGACAGCAGGGCTTCTTTTTGTCCCACACCACTCCCATGGATTCTGGCCCTTCACGAGCAAGAAGGACTATCTTGTCAAGGTGGGGGACAAGGTCATCACCATGGATGACTTCGTGGAAGAGGTGAACAAACTCCACATGAGTAGCAGGGTGGGTAAGGCGCTATCGGAACAACACTCGTTCAAAAAGCAGGACTACAGGAAATTCCTCGACGAACTCATCGATCAGAAACTCATGGTCATAGAGGCGGAAAACTTCGAACTGGACAAGGACCCCTTCTTTTTGAGGAATTACAAGAACTATTCCCTGAACCTCTTCCTCCAGAAACTCAGGCAGGAGGAGATATTCGACAAGATAAAGATAGATAAGAAGGAGATAGAGGAGAAGTACAAGGAGCTTTACAAAGACAAGAAACTGGAAGAGATGACCCCCCAGGAGCTGGAATCGGTAAGGAGGACCATATTCAACGAGAAGGTGAAGGAAAGGGAAGAGGAGTATTTTGCCAGACTCCGCAAGAAGGCAAGGATCAAGATAAACAGGGATGTTTTAGATGCCATCCCCCTGGATGATTCAGACTTTACTGACAATGTTGTTGCAGAAGTAAACGGTGAGCCCATACTTGCAAGCGAGGTTGTGGAACTCCTCAAAGGCGTAAAGAAGGATGAAAGGAAGGACAAAAAGGGGGAGATACTCGATAGACTAATCATAAGGAAATTACTCGACTTAGAGGCTATCGGCAAGAACTACCAGGAGGTGGAAAAGGACATAGGAAGAAGGATAAAAAGGTACAGAGAGCGTCTGCTCATTGAGCTCTTCAAGGCAAAGGTCATCATGCCATCCATCAAGGTGGAAGAGGATGAGGTGGTAGAGTATTATAATAAAAATCGTGAAAACTTTAAGGAATTTGATATAGTAAATGTGGGTATCATCTTTCTGGAGAGCAAGAAAGAGGCTGAGAGCGTGTACAACGAGCTTAAAAATGGTGCGGATTTCCCATATCTTGCAAGGACAAGGTCCCTTGATACCAGTACCGCAAAGAGCGGTGGTAACATGGGCTGGGTTGTGCTGAACAGACTGCCCGAGGGGTTTCAAAAAGTCGCCTATGAAGCAAAGGAAGGCGAGGTATATGGTCCCTTTCCCTTCATGAAGGGATACGCAATATTTGAGTTCAGGGGGCTCAGAAAGGGTGACTACATGCCCATAGAGAAGGTCAGAAAGACTATCCTCACCAAACTGTACAGGGAGAGGTTCGAGGAATTTATAAAGGAGTACATCGAGAAGCTCAGAGAGACCGTATCAATAGATATCAATGAAGAGGAACTCAAAAGGATCGAGGGCAGTTAAAAGGAGGTTTGTGTTGCTATCTACCAGGTGGTATCTATCGGTATCTATTGTATTCATATTGTTCGTCCTTGCGGGGTGTGTAACACCACGGGTCATTAAAAAGTCCTGTGTAGATTGCCATCAAAAGGAATTCGCCACATACAGCGAAGGGAGGCTCCATAAACCCGTTGCTGACAAGAACTGCGAAGCCTGCCACCTGCCACATGGTCTCATAGGTGTGCTGAAACTCAAACAGCACGATGCAGGGCTATGCTATCAGTGTCATGAAAAGGACAGACCGAGGCTCGAGAAGGCGAATCTACACACACCCCTTAAGAAGGGTCTATGTCTTGAGTGTCATGACCCACATTCATCCTACAGGGTAAAGGAGGCAAAGGGGCTTTTACGATACAGGGGTAACGAGACGTGCTACAGGTGTCACGAGCAGGCAGATTTTGAGAAGAAGACCATTCATCAGGCGGTCACAGAGGGCTGTAGTAACTGTCATGACCCCCATTCATCCGAACATCCATACAACCTCCTCGACAGGGGAAACGTATTATGCAAGAGATGTCACAGTACAGACTCGCCCGAATTTGTAAACGCCCACTTCAACTATCAGGTCGAGGGCACGGATTGTCTGGGCTGTCATACACCACATTCATCCGATGGCAAAAGGCTCGTCCGCCTGTACAGTCATCCGCCCTTTGAACAGAGGGACTGTACTAGCTGTCACAATCCACCAGATTCCCCAGACCCACTCGGTACGACCCCTTCTGCCGATAAACTCTGCTATACATGCCATAGTAAGGAAGAAAAGGAATTTAAAAAGGCAATGGTACACTCACCCGTTTCGGATGGCAAGTGCACCACCTGCCACAATCCCCATACATCAGATCAGAAAAACGAACTTGTGGAAGAGGAAAATCCCCTGTGTTTCAGCTGTCACAGCGAGGAGAAAAAGATGACGGACAAGAGGTATCTCCACTCCGCCATATCCAAGGGTACATGCTCAGGGTGTCACGACCCTCATGCCTCGGATATACAGAAGGGGCTCAAGGCAAGTGGGGCTTCGCTGTGTTACAACTGCCACAAAAGAGAAGACTTCCTAAAAGAGGTCACCCACGTGCCTGTGGGTGAGGACAGGTGCGTTATATGCCATGATCCCCATGCAACAGACAATAAGTTTACCCTCCTGTCCGCAGAAAAGGAGCTGTGCTACAGTTGCCACAGCAAAGAGAAAAGGAACTTTGCAAAGGTTACAAGGCATCCCTTAGTAAAAGAGGGGCTGTGCACAGCGTGTCACAATCCCCATGGAACAGAGATACAAAAACTCCTCAAGGCAGAAACAGGAGATCTCTGTCTTAAGTGCCATTCCAATCTCAAAAGGCTACTCGATCTCGAAGGTTCTCACAAGGTCTTCGCAGAGGGAAGGTGTCTTTCCTGCCATGATGCCCATGCAAGCAACAACACCAAGCAGTTGATAGAAGAGGGTAAAGACCTGTGCTACAGATGCCACAAGGATGTATCCATAGGCTTGAATATAACACAGTACGACCATGAGCCTGTGGCAGAGGGCAAATGCACATACTGCCATCTGCCCCACGGGAGCAAACTTAAATGGGCACTGCCCAGACCCATTAAAAGCCTGTGTCTTACCTGTCATAAGGATATCAAAGAGAGGATAGATGGAAAGGAGGTCTTCGTCCACAAACCCGTCGATAAACAGGGATGCAACGTCTGCCACAGGGCTCATTACAGTGATATCAAAAAACTCCTCACTGTAAAGAGTGAGGACCTTTGCAGGGATTGCCACAAAGATCAATCTACACCGCAATTCCTCAAAGCCCATGGCAACATACCAGCAGAGGGCTCATATTGTCTCGGCTGTCATGAGCCCCATGCAAGTAAATCCAAGCAGTTGTTACACAAGGTGATGCACAAACCCTTTGAGGAGAGGAAGTGCAACAGGTGCCATCAAAAGATCCAATAACAGAAATGGTTATGAAAAAGGATATGAGAGCCTTGCTATTGCTTCTCTTCCCTCTGATCGCAGTGGTCGTGGTGCTGTATACCCACGCCCATGGAAGGGAGGTCATGGACACCTCCAGCCTGTGCATGGAGTGTCATTCCGAGACTAAGGCACTCACAGAAAGGGAGTCTGTCCATCTCCCAGTAAAGGAGGGAAAGTGTACTGCCTGTCACAATCCCCATGTATCCAGACACAGCGGACTCCTGGAGGACAGGGATGGAAGGCTCTGTTCCAGATGTCATGAACCAGACAAGGGGTTCACAGGTGAGACCGTACACGAGCCTGTGGCAGAGGGCAAATGCCTTGTATGCCACGATGCCCATTCATCGGACTACAAGGGGCTCCTTATGGACAGGGGTGGAAGGTCGTGTTTCAAATGCCACAAAGAGGAGGAGATACTCGCTAAAGAGAATGTCCACCCAGAGGTAAAAAGACATAACTGTACTGTATGTCACGACCCACATTCTTCAGGGTCTGTTGGGCTCCTTGTAAAGGACAGAACCTCTCTATGCAGTGACTGTCATTACAACCCTTCGAACCTATCTGCAAGGGCGTGCGCCTATGAGGCAGAGGGGTCTGATTGTGTGGGGTGTCATAGCCCACACTCATCTGATAGGCCAGCCCTGCTTAAGGCATCACTCCATAAACCGTTTGAAGAAAAGAACTGTGCTGTATGCCACGGCGAGGATGGTACCGGTAAGATAGTATCCAGGACAGATACAGACCTCTGCACCGAATGTCATAACTCTGTAATGGCAAGCTTTAACAGGATAAACAGTCATCTAATACCGGGAAAGGACAACCTTGTCTGCACCAACTGCCACAACCCCCATGCCTCTGATGTAAAGCACCTCATGAAGGATAGGGAAGAGAGGGTCTGTTACAGCTGTCACATGGATACAAAATACTATGTAGCAAACAGTAATTACACACATCCAAAGCTCAACAGGTGTACCACGTGTCATACATCCCATGGTTCTGACAACCAGTTCTTCCTCGCTGCGGGTGGGAATACATGCTCCACAGCAGAGTGTCATCCAACACAGGGGACATTCACACATCCTATCGGTGAGAAGATAATAGATCCACGCTCCAGACTACCGATGACCTGTAGTACCTGTCACAATCCCATGGGTTCACCAGAGGAATTTATATTAAGACTTGAAAAGGACAGGGAACTATGTATCCAGTGTCACCAGGTATGATCAAAAAGAGAAAAGGACTGCTTGTAGTCGTACTGAGCCTTTCATTCACACTGTGGCTCAGTCCCCCATGCCTTGCTGTAAGGAACATCCCTGTGAACACCCTTGGTGTTATAGTGGGCGATGAGATTATGGGGAGGCTCGATCAACCCTCGGGGCTGTTCTTCGATGAGATAAAGAACAGGCTCTATGTGGCAGATAGTGGGAACAAAAGGCTTCTATCCTTCGACAAGGAGTACAAGTTCCTTGCTGAGCTCTCTCACGACAATATCGAGCTACCAATGGGTATGGTTAAAAACAAGGCAGGGCACTTCTTTGTGGTGGATGGGGCAAAGGGAAAGATACTGTTCGTTGACATAAAGAACAAACTCATAGAGCCCTTTCTCCTTACAGGTGTACCGAAGGGTAAAGAGATGTTCGTGCCAGGAAGGATCGCTATAGATGAACAGGGCTTGCTCTACATCATAGATAAACTCAACAAGAGAATCCTTGTTGTGGATGGTGCGGGTGTCTTTAAAAGGGAGATAACTGTGGTGGATGACGAGGGGTTCTTCGGTTTTACCGATGTAAGGGTGGACGAAAGGGGATACGTATATGCCCTGGACACCCTGGGTGGCAGGATATATATATT
>WGFF01000023.1 GCA_015492355.1 Deltaproteobacteria bacterium | reverse complement strand
GGGCTCGGAGATGTGTATAAGAGACAGCAAGGGGATTCCTTATTTCGTGGGCTATGCCTGCTGAGAGCTCACCAAGGGCTTTAAGCTTCTCATCCCTCATCAATCGCTCCTCGAGTTCTTTAAGCTGGGTCAGATCCTGGAATATCACTATCTTTGCTATATCCCCTCCCTGTCCATGTGATACAGTGAACCCCAGATAAACCTCCGCCCCCTCCTTTTTCTTGAATTTGCCCTCGAATCTGGTGCCCTGTGCAGATATGCTGTTCCCTTCACCTATTGGAAGTGTGGGAAAGATATCCTTCACATCCCTGTAGTATACGTCCTTAAGTGAATAACCTGTTATGTTCTCAGCAGCCTTGTTGAACGATGTAATCCTCCCCCTCTCATCAAGGGTCATAATCCCGCTCGTTATGTTCTCCACTATGTGTCTGTTGAGTCTTTCAAGCCTCTCAAAATCTATCTCTTTTTCCTCGAGTTTCTTCTCTATCTTTGCAGTCCTTTCTGCAAGGGAGCCTGCCAGGTATGCCATTGTAAAGAAGGCGAGTATATTGGTCGCTATGGTAGTGAGCACATCCTCCCAGAGGGGTTCAACAGGGGACTTGAGTACCTTGTATGATTCCGGCAGTATCCTGTAATAATCCATGTCTATGAGTATAGTGTAGAATGCACTCGATATGGATGCCGTATACAGTCCTCCCCTGCGGCTCAAAAGTATGCTTGAGCCTATGATGGAGAGGAGATAGAGGCTTGAAAGGTAGCTGTCTATACCACCTGTGATATAGACTATCACTGTAATGAGCAATATATCTATGGATATCTGTAGATAGGTGAAGAGAACGAGGTTTTTTACCTGATTTATGAGAACCGCATACAGGATGGTGAGAAAACCCACACAGGCTACTATTCCATAGAGGGGATAGAAACTCGGCTGGGAGAGTGAGGTGAATGTAAGCTGAAACCAGGTGGTAATCCAGAGAAAAGCAATGGCAAGTACCACCCGCAGGACCATTAATGAAAGAATCCTGGATTTGAGTCCCTGTGGGTAAGAAGTACGACTCATCACCCTGGTTTAACCGGCTGCTGCACCCGCGATCTGGAAGATAGGTAGATAGAGGGCTATGACAAGACCACCGACAACTATACCGAGAAACGCCATCAAAAGGGGTTCTATAAGGGATGTCAAAGCCTCAACAGCGGTATCGACCTCTTCCTCATAAAAGTCGGCTATCTTTCCGAGCATCGCATCGAGTGCACCTGTTGATTCACCTACCGCTATCATCTGCGTAACCATACCTGGAAAGACGTTTGTCTCTGCAATGGGCTCCGCAAGGGTCTTACCTTCGCTCAGGCTTGTTCTTGCCTTCATTATTGCATCCTCTATTACAACGTTACCGGCGGTCTTTGCCACTATCTCGAGTCCCTCGAGTATAGGCACACCACTCGATATCATTGTCCCCAGTGTACGGGTAAATCTGGCAACAGCCGTCTTTCTTAAAAGATCACCGAAAACCGGTAGTTTCAAAAACACACCATCCAGTATCTTCCTCCCCCTCTGGGTTCTGTAGGTCTGCTTGAAAGCCACACCAATGGCGATTACGGCACCTATCAGTATGTACCAGTAGTTCTGCAAGAATTTGCTCATATTAACAATAATCTGTGTTGGTGCTGGCAGTGCCTGACCAAAATCGGCAAACATCTCCTCGAATATGGGCACAACCCACAGAAGCAGACCTGCCACCACGAGTACCGCAATAATGATAACCACAACAGGATAGGTAAGTGCACTCTTTATCTTGCCCTTGAGTTTTTCTGCCTTCTCCATAAAGGCAGATAGTCTGTTTAGTATGACATCCAGTATACCCCCTATCTCTCCAGCGGCAACGAGGTTCACGAACAACTCATCAAACACATGGGGATGCTTTTTGAGGGCATCTGCAAATGTAGAGCCCCCTTCCACACTCGTCTTCACATCGAGGAGTATCTTTTTGAATTCAGGGTTCTCCTGCTGATTTGCGAGTATATCGAGGCACTGAACAAGGGGAAGCCCTGCGTCTATCATGGTGGCAAACTGCCTTGTGAAGACAACTATCTCCTTGGTAGTTATCTTTCTTTTGAGCCCGGGTATCTTTATCTCAATCTCACTGAGCGCAGAGAGCCCAGCCTTTTTTTCGGTTATGGTTGTCGGAACTATCTGCTGGCGTCTGAGGATGGCGGTTGCCTGTGCAAGGGTAGGTGCCTGCACCTCACCCTTTTTTATCTCGCCCTTTAGGTCCTTTCCTGTATATACGAATGTAGGCATCTTTTAACGCTGTCTCCCAGGCATTACACCTGGTTTGACGGTGCCAGGTCTCATAGTAGCACCAGAGTTCATTATCATCTGACGTAGTTCATCAGGGTCAGAGCTCCTGCCTATGGCGTCCTCTATCGTTATGAGCCTTCTCATATAGAGATTCAAGAGACTCTGGTTCATGGTCTGCATACCGAACTTTGCCTGTCCCACCTGCATCTGTGAGTAGATCTGATGGACCTTATCTTCCCTTATAAGGTTTCTTATCGCAGAATTGGGTACCATTATCTCAAGGGCAAGCACCCTGCCCTTGCCATCAGCCCTTGGAATGAGTAGCTGGGAGAGTACACCCTCGAGTACAAACGACAACTGTGCCCTCACCTGTGGTTGCTGGTGTGCAGGGAATACGTCTATTATCCTGTTTATCGTCTGCACACATGAATTCGTATGGAGTGTGGCAAAACAGAGATGCCCTGTTTCTGCGATGGTTAGGGCTGTCTCTATGGTCTCCATATCCCTCAGCTCACCAAGGAGCACCACGTCAGGGTCCTGCCTGAGTATGTATCTTAACGCCTTCTTGAAGGTATGGGTATCACTTCCCACTTCCCTCTGATTTACAAGGGCGGTTTTTGAGATATGGAGAAACTCTATAGGGTCCTCAACGGTTACTATATGTTCGTATCTTTCCTGGTTTATCCTGTCGATCATGGACGCAAGGGTAGTGGATTTACCAGACCCTGTAGGACCTGTCACAAGCACCAGTCCCCTTGGCTTTTTGGTTATCTCCTCTACGATGGAAGGAAGGCCGAGCTCCTGAAAACTCTTTATCTTGAAGGGTATAGCCCTGAAAACACCAGCCACAGTGCCCCTCTGGACGAAGAGATTACCCCTGAAACGACTCAACCCCTTGAGTCCGAAGGAAAAATCGAGCTCATTTTCTTCCTCGAACCTGTGTTTCTGTGCATCGGTAAGAACAGAATAACACATCCTTTTGGTGTCAATACCCGTAAGGGGTGGCATGTTCATGGGTGCGAGTTTTCCATGGACACGCATTCTCGGTGGCGAGCCAGCTGAGATATGGAGATCAGACCCTCCCTGGTCTATCATCATCTTTAGAAGGTCCTGCAGGCTATATTTTACAGAAGAACCCTCACCTTCCATATTCCTTTTATCCTCCTGGGAATGATCCACCACTCCCCCATGATACATATTAAACTATCGGCACACACATCAAAAGCTTTAATCAGCCATGGTTACCCTCAGCACCTCTTCAAGGGTGGTAATCCCCTCTCCAACCTTTGTAATACCACTCATCCTGAGGGTTTTCATGCCATCTTTTATTGCCTGCCTCTTTATCTCAGAAGCAGATGCACCATTAAGCACCAGTTCCTTTATAGCCTCGGTAAATGGCATAACCTCATACAGTGCAACCCTTCCCTTATAGCCTGTACCACCGCATTTTGCACATCCCTTGCCCTTGTAACACTCCATCTTCTTTGCCTCTTCAGGGGAAACACCCAGGTCTATCAGTGCCTTCTCAGGGATGGATATCTTCTCCCTGCAATCAGGACATATCCTGCGGGCAAGCCTCTGGGCAAGGATAAGATTACACGCAGATGCCACAAGAAAGGGCTCTATGCCCATGTTAAGAAGCCTGTTTACTGTTGAAGGGGCATCGTTTGTATGGAGTGTAGAGAGAACGAGATGCCCGGTTAGCGCAGCCTTTATTGCGATCTCTGCTGTTTCATAATCCCTTATCTCGCCCACCATTATTATGTCCGGGTCCTGTCTTAAAAAGCTCCTCAGCGCTGCTGCAAAATTGAGCCCTATCTCCTCGTGCATCTGTACCTGGTTTATGCCCATAAGGTTAAATTCAACAGGGTCTTCTGCAGTGGAAATGTTCTCTGTGACCTTGTTGAGCTCTGAAAGTGCTGAATAGAGGGTGGTAGTCTTTCCACTCCCTGTGGGACCTGTAACCAGAACTATCCCCCATGGCTTGTGAATGGCATCCATAAAATCCTTGAGCGCCTTCTCCTCGAATCCGAGCTTGGTCATATCGAGCTGGAGGTTGCTTTTATCTAAGAGCCTCAGGCAGACCTTCTCTCCAAAAAGGGTGGGAAGGACAGAGACCCTGAAGTCCATCTCCTTGTTCCTGGCGAGCTTCAGCTTGATCCTTCCGTCCTGGGGAAGCCTCCTCTCTGCTATATCGAGCTGACTCATTATCTTTATTCTCGATACAATGGCGTTTTTGAGCTTAAGGGGTGGGCGCATTATCTCCTGGAGCACACCATCTATCCTGTACCTCACCCTGAATGCCTTTTCATACGGCTCTATATGGATATCGCTTGCCCCCTTTTTTATGGCCTCTGTGAGTATGAGGTTTACGAGCTTTACAACAGGTGCGTCCTCTACAGCCTTCTTAAGATCCGTTATATCTACCTCTTCCTCCTCCTGGATTACCTCCATCTCCTCTTCCTCAAACTCGGTGAGTACCTCTTCGAGCTCCATCTCGGGGCTTGCATAGTACTTCTCTATGGCTGACTTTATGGCAGCCTCTGAGGCAACCACAGGCTCCACATTATAACCGGTTATGAACTTTACATCGTCGATGGCAAATATGTTCGATGGGTCTGCCATGGCTACAACAAGGGTAGAACCTGTCCTTTCGACAGCCAGAACCTGATACTTCTGGGCTACATCCTCTGGAATGAGTTTTACAACCTCAGGGTCTATCTCCCTGTTGGCAAGGTCTATGGTGGGGATACCGTACTGCTTGCTCAAAAAGGTGATGAGGTCTGTTTCGCTTATATAACCGAGTTTGGTAAGGTTATATCCGAGCCTCCCCCCACTCCTTTTCTGCTCCTCAATAGCCTCTTTTAACTGCTCTGGAGTTATGAGTTTTTCTCGAAGTAAAAGCTCTCCTATTCGTTCTGCCATACCAGCTCGATAGATAAGTTGTGGTGACAAAAAATGTCAATTCCATTTTACAAAAATTCTTTTTTCAATGTCAAGGTAAATAGTAGATTTTTCCGCATATATGGGGACTGACAGAACCACTCCATAAATCCCTTTCTTGGTAGAATTATCCTCGTCATGGAAGATACCCTACATAGTCCCCCCGCAGATGGGTTCCCACCATCAAGGACACAAAGGATGCCCTTGAGGGGATAAAAGGGGGACGGTGTTCTCGCAGGAGGATACGAAACAGGGTTTTCACAGGGGTTACGTCCCAGTTCTTCATGTGTATTTCTTGGCGGTATCTACAATCTCTTCTGCGAAGAATGGTTTTCTTATAAAGGCATCAATCATGCCTTCCTTAACACCTTCGAATATTGCCCTGTCAGCCTGTTTGAAGTATCCTGTAAAGAGCACCACCTTTACATCAGGTCTTATCTTTCGTATCCTCCTGTATGTTTCGAGTCCGTTCATCTCCGGCATAACCATGTCCATGAATATGAGGGAATAAGGGGTCTTTTTGATAGCCTCAAGTGCATCCTTTCCGCTTGTAACGTAGTTTGCCCTGAAGCCAGCGTCACGGAGTATCTCTGTCATACCTATTCCTACTGTCTCCTCGTCATCTACAATAAGCACGTTTTTCTGTCCTCTCTCAACCATGCCCACCGCCTCCTTTCTTTTCTCATCTTCCATAAGGATTTTCAGTGACTTTTGCACGAATTCACGGATGGTCCTTGATATTTCTGCCTTCGTTCGTACCCTCATCCCCTGTGGTCGGCAGAAAGACCCTGAAGGTCGTCCCCTCACCTTCTTTGCTATCCACCTCTATCCATCCACCGTGCTCCCTTACGATACTCTGACATATAGAGAGCCCGAGCCCTATGTTCAGACCACCACCCTTTTCCTTGGTCGTAAAGAAGGGATCGAATATCTTTGCCTTTATGTCATCCGGTATGCCGGGACCTGTATCCTTTATCTCTATCACAACATATTCCCTGTGGTTGCAGACCGTGGTTCTGGTGGAGATGTATATCTTGCCATTACCCTTCATTGCATCCCTTGCATTTTTTATGATGTTCAGTATCACCTCCATCAACTGTCCCTTGTTGCCATTGACCTTTGGTAGGTTTGGATCGAGGTTCTCTATGATATCTATTGTTGAGGTCTTGAGCTCGGACATGAATATGGTCAGTGTTGCGCGGATGGTCTCGTTTATGTATATGGGGGAACGTTCGCCCTTGAAGGGTCTTGCGTATGTAAGCATATCGAGTATGATGTATTTTGACCGCACTGCTGCATCCTTTATCTTTTCGAGGAGTTTGTAATTGGGGTCATCCTTTTTGATCCTCCTCATGAGTACCTCGGTCATGGATAGTATGCCTGCCAAGGGGCTGTTGAGTTCGTGTGCTATACCAGCACCCATCTCTCCAAGGGAGGCAAGTTTTGCGGTCTGGATGAGCCTTGTCTCTGAACTCTTCAATTTCCCATAAGCCTTCTGTAGTTCCTGAACAGACCTGTTAAGTTTTGCCGTTCTTTCCATCACTGTTTGTTCGAGTTCCTCCACATACCTCTTCAGCATCGCCATAAAACCCTTTCTCTCTGAAAGGTCACGCCATATCTCCTGTATGTATCTCTTGTCTCCCAGTTCCACGACAGCAGCTGCTATTTCTACCGAGATCATACTCCCGTCCTTTCTCTTTATAAGGGCATCATGCAGGTATCCCTTTCCATCGTGTACCCATCTTCTGAACATGGAGTTGTACTGTTCTATCTTATCCTCTGGATGGAGGTCTTCTGCGGTCTTCTCAAGGAGTTCATCCCTTGAATAACCTGTGAGTATCTCAGCTGCTGGATTGGCATCTATAATCCTCCTCGTCTCTATATCGAGGAGTATTATCGCATCCGGTGCCATCTCAAGTAGCCTTGACTGCCTTTCGCTCAGGGACTTAAGCTTCCTTGTTACTGAATGAAGAGACTCTGCCATGCTGTCGAAGGCATTACCCACCTCCTCGAACTCATCACCTGTCTTGATATCCACCCTGTGCTCGAGCATGCCATCTGCCAGATGGACAGCACCCTGTTTCAGCCTTTCAAGGGGCTTAAGAATCCTCCTGTTAAGGGCAAGGAACACAGCAAGGGAGGTCACTCCCAGGACACCGAGCCCCATAAGTACAAACCTGAGGGAGCTTCTGGCTATAAATCCCTCGTAATCCTCAAGTGATACGCTCACTGATATGGCACCATTTACCTCCCCTTCCCTTGCGTTGTGGCACTGGATACACTCCTTCTTCACAAAAACAGGCATTATAACCCTTGCGATGGTATGCTCTCCCTTCTCGAGTCTCCTCACATAGTTACCCCTCAATGCCATCCGTTCAAAACCATCCACCGGGCTTTCATCCTCCTCTATACCGTACTGTCTATCAACAGGGGGACCATGGATAATCCTTATCTCGCTCACCCTTTCCAACCCCCTGAACCGTTCTATAATGGCACGGTTCTCTTCCCTTCCACCACCGAGTTTCATGGATGTATGGAGCTGGGTGAAGATAGCCTTGCAGAGCTGTTCTGCCTCACCAAGACCCATCTCCTCAAGGAGCCTTGTATGGGAGCGGAGGTTGTGATAGACAAGAACAAACATCCCCACCACAAGTATGGCGAACACATAGAGACTTATTCTGTATGAAAGTTTAATCTTCATGCCACAAAGAGCCTGTGATTACCCTTTGAGATTAAAAAAACCTCTGCTGGTACAGTGAGTAAAAACAAGGATGAGGACTAAAGGAGTGGTGTAATCTCAGAGATGAAATACCACATTAAGAATTTATCTTAACATGGCGGTTTGTCAATATGAAAAAAATGAAAAATTTTACGAGGTCTGCCAGGATGCCCAGCCCTGTGGACAGGGATGGCAGGTCTCGTAAAGACACGGGATGGGTCTATTTGAGAAGGAGTGTTTTACAGCTCAATTAACATGGTACAGTGGTCTCCCATCCGTCCTGTTTGCAGGGCTTGAGATTTAGGAGCCTTCGTAAAAAATGCTTGCCCTTTGTGGTCTCACGTTGTAGACTAATCGAAAAATATACCCCTTTGCTCTCCTTCCACCATCGGGGTGAAAGGGAGTGCACTGGAGTAGAGGTCTTTTAAGGGAGTCCTTTTTGGTGATCTCGATCGGTACGAAGGCAGGCAATGTATGGTTATACGGGGCTATAGCCCTCTGGGTACATCTCCTCTCATCGAGTACATCCGCGGATATCTATAAATATGTCGATTCCGATGGTGTTGTCCATTATACGAATGTACCCACTTCATCGAAGTTCGTATGGGTGATGCACGAGACAGGGAAGACCAAGCCCCCCAGATCGCTTGTAACCTCCTTCGATGATATCATCAAAGAGGCATCCTTTCTCTACGATGTGGAAGAGAGCCTTGTAAAGGCGATAATCAAGGTTGAGTCCGACTTCGATCCCTATGCTGTCTCTGAAGACGGTGCCAGAGGGCTTATGCAACTTATGCCAGAGACAGCAAGGCTTATGGGGGTGAGGGACGTACATGATTCATACGAGAACATCCTGGGTGGAGTTAAGTATTTGAAATACTTACTAAAGAAATTCAACGGGAATATTCAGCTTGCCCTTGCTGCATACAATGCAGGTGAGAGGAGAGTAAAAAAGTACATGGCTATTCCACCCTTTGATGAGACCAAGAGGTTTGTAGAAAGGGTACTTCACTACTACAGGAAGTACAAAAACCAGGCTCTCCTCAAAAGAAGCTCCAGATAAAAGTTGAATTTCCCTTTCGTTGTCATGGCTTTGGACAAAAGGTCAGATCTCTATACCCTTCCCAATATCCTTTCTATTATAAGGATAGGTACGGTACCGTTTATGGTGTTACTGCTCCTTTCTCCTGGGAAGTTTTTGAGTATCCTTTCTGCTGTGGTCTTCATAATCGTATGCATAACCGACTGGCTCGATGGCTACCTTGCAAGGAAGATGGGTATAACCACATCCCTCGGCAAATTCCTCGATCCCCTTGCGGATAAACTGCTCATAATGACAGCGTTTATAATGCTCATCCCCTTAGGGCGAGTGCCCGCATGGATGATAGCCCTCATAGTGGGCAGAGAGATAGCGGTTACAGGGCTCAGGGCAATCGCATCGAAGGATGGTGTGGTCATAAGTGCGAGTGCGCTGGGCAAGTTCAAGACAGTCGCACAGATAGCATCCCTGATTCCTCTTCTCATACACTACCCCATCTTTGGTATAGACTTTCACCTCATTGGAACGGTTCTTCTCTGGGTTGCCTTTATTGTAACCATCTGGTCGGGAGTCGATTACTTCGTAAAATTCTTAAATACTATTCTAAAAGAATCGTCGTAATATACTGAAATACATAGCCTTATTGAATAGATTAAAAATGGCCATCTTCATTGCGGGATGTGCCTTTGCCAGCAGGAACACTCAGGGTAAGGGCTCTTATTTTTTCCTTACCTGTTTACAGTTTATGGAATAATATGATATCTTTTATAGGGTTTATCATGACTTGGTGAGAGGTGTAGTCCTTGAGGATATATGTCGCAGACAGGCAGATACTCGATCGAGTACTGGAGAGGAAGAGAAAAGACGAGGAAAAACCAGAACAGGTAGACCTGAAGGCTGTACTCAAGGAAATACTCTCATGGGCTAACAAATTCGTCCCCTCTGAGTCAGGCTCCATACTTCTGGACGATCCAGTGCTCAACAAGAACAGGAAAAAATCCGGACTCCTTTACTTTGTTGCATGTTTTGGCAAAAATTCCTCCTCCCTTGTAGGCACATCCCTGCCGAGTACCATGGGAATTGCTGGCAGAACCTACAGGACAGGCAGATCCTATATAAGCAAGAAAGCCGTAGAGGACAGGTACTTTTACTCCGAGATAGACAAGAAGATAAACTTCCAGACCAAATCTATAATATGTGCCCCGATAAAGATAAGGAACACCACCGTAGGTGTTATAGAACTCATAAACCGCCTCGGCAAGATAAACTACGATGCCAATGACCTTACCCTTCTGAGGATATTTGCAGGCTATACCTCCACCCTGATACAGAACTCCCTCGATGCCAAAAGATTTGGTGAGCTCTCCATAAGGGACAACCTCACAGGGCTATATAACGACAGGTACTTTTTCGATCGCCTTAACAAGGAACTCTCAAAGGCTCTCAGAAAAGACAGTGATGTGAGCCTTCTCTTTCTCGATCTCGACAGGTTCAAGGAGGTGAACGACTCCTACGGACACCTCATAGGAAGCCAGGTGCTGACAGAGATAGGGGGATTGCTTTCGGCTTACTTCCATGGAACCAATGCTGTTGTGGCAAGATACGGTGGTGACGAGTTCGTTGTAATACTGCCGGGTCATGGCATAGAAAGGGCACTCGAATACGCAGAGGGGCTCAGAAAGGAGATAGAGGCATACGAGTTCCTTAAATTCGTGCCGAGCGGAAAGAAGAATGTACGCATAAGCGGGGTGATAACCAGCAGTATCGGGGTGGCATCCCTCAGGGCGAATGTTGAACCCCATGGCTCCTCAACAAGTGCTGTCCAGGAGGTACTCATAAAACAGGCAGACATAGCCATGTACCGATCTAAACAATCTGGAAAGAATAGGGTAACCGTGGCAGAAGGTAAGGTCTGTCCCTTCTTATAAGAACCTTTCATATCTTGTAAGTCCTTATTTTACCATCATTTTTTTTGAAATGAAAAAGAACGCCCGGGATTTGACATCCAGGGGTTTCGGGACTATATTTAAAGTAGGAGGATAATAAGGCGGCTTAAAAGGAGGTGAGTGATATGCTGGCACTGAGGAGATGGGATCCCTTCAAAGAACTCTCTACCATCCACAGAGAGATGGACGAATTCTTTAAGAGAACACTCGAAAGCCTTACCCCTGGTCTCTTCAAGGGTGAGTGGTTCCCTGCTGTTGAGAGCTACATGAAAAAGAACTCCCTCGTTGTAAAGGTTGACCTACCCGGTATAGACCCGAAGGACCTGGATATATCTATTGTAGGTAACCAGCTCGTAATCAAGGGCGAGAGAAAGGCTGTTGAGGAGGAAAAGGAGGGTGATTACATCCTCAAGGAGACTGCCTATGGTGCATTCGAGAGATGCCTGACACTGCCAGAGGGTATAGACACAGAGAAGGTCCATGCGAGCTATAAAAATGGTGTGCTCGAGATAACCATGCCCGCGAAGAAAGAGGCACTTCCCAGGAAGGTTACTGTGGAGGTAGAGGGTAAAGAGGCAAAGAGGGCAGCGTAACTCTTCTGTAACCATCTAAGAAAAGCCCTGTCTTTATGGCAGGGCTTTTCTTCTTAAGAAGAAATCCCTTCCCCTAAAACCACCAGAGCCACACCCCATCTAAAAAAAACCTGGCAAACGAGCACCACCCATGATGTAATACAAGAGGGTGTGCCATCTTGTGTCCTTCCACAGCCATCCATACCAGATACTTAGATGTACACTTATGGGCAGGCTCGTAAAAGGGAAATTGCCAAGTCTCTAAAACTTATAAAAAATCCCCTCCCCACCATGTGAATTATTTTAGAAAGGATTTTGGTGGGTAGAGGTCTTTGGTATACTTGGTGGTAGTATCGCTGAGGGTCCTGAACCTGTTTTCAGGGGTCAGGTAGAGAGTATGTTACCGGGCTCACCATCCCTTACCTTCCGCAGTTCCACAAGAAAAAGGAGCATACCGCACATGGTGATACCTATTCCAACAATGGTAAGTATGTGTCCTATCCCTGAACTCAGTCCCCCTTCCACAAAATGTACCGATGGAATGAGCTTAAAGTAGGTGGTCTTTATGGCATCACCCACATGGAGCCTTTTAAATATCTCCTTTGCAACAGGTGCCTCATCCTTGAAGGTATTGCCGGTAAGGTCTTTAAACTGGTAGACTATCCTGTAGGATATAAGCTTCCTTGAGACACGTACCGGCTTTTTCTCCACAACAGTGCCCATGGTCTCGTCACCGTACATAAGTGGAAGGTACCTCTGTGATACGAGGTATCCACCGATAACTATATGTATCAGCCCTGTTGCAAGGACGAGCCCTCCCCAGTGGTTCAGGAAAAAAGCCTTCAATATCTTGAAAAACCTACCCCCTTCCATGGTACCATCCTCCGTTGTTTTGGAGATTATCCCGCATGGATTCCCCTCTTTCCAAGGAGAAGCCCCTTGAGGATACCACGATGACACATCTCCTCGTCCATACACGTACAGAGAAGGGTTATCCTCCCCTTCTTCATGATCCTTTTGAGCTCCTCAAGGGAGGTCTTCTTTTCTGTTGAGACCTTGTATTCGTTGAGGTATCTGCCCTTGAACTCCTCCCAGGATATCTTACGTGTCTTCCACTCCCTTATGAGCCCCCTTTCTGGTCCGAGTTCCCTGAACCATACATCCACATCGTCCTTCCTTATGCCCCTGGGCCAGTATCTCGTTACAAGCACCCTAAGCCCGTCGTCTTCAGAACGTGGCTCATAGACCCTTTTTGTGGATATCACACCCCTCTTCATATCCACCTTCAGATGTAGAGCACAAGGTATGCATCCTTTACTATGTTAAGGAAGCTCACAAGTCCCATGCTCGAGTCCACCACATCGAGAAGTTCGTCCCTTGATATGTTCAGTACAGCCATGGATGCGGTACAGGCGTATATCTTGAGATTCCCGAACCTCTTGGCTGTATCCACCATCTCGCTTATAGGGTCGATGGTCCCCTTCTCAAGATGTCTTTCGAACTCCTCCCTGAAGGGTGGCTCCTTACTATCTATGACCACCCTGTCAAGGTTGCCCTTCACAAAACGCCGTAATCCACCGTAACTTAAGAATATATGAACCTCACCCCCCATTGCAAGTAAAACATTTGTTATGGAGAACGCCTGGTATGCCCTGTCAAACTCACCTGAGTGAAGGAATATACAGCATCTTTTCATCTCTGCGGTTCCCTGTACGGTTTATTTTCCCCTTATCGTATCTGCCCACTCAAGAAGTGGTACACCCTGTTTTCTTGCCTCTTCGTACTTTCTGCCGAGTTCCTCGAGGTCTGACTGACTGAACCTCTCTGATAGTATAGCCAGTCCATCACAGTTGCTTACATGAACAAGAAGGGACATGGCTGCCTTTCTGGCATCCTCTGCCTCCTGCTCTGTGAGGCTCTCCTTGCTGAGTAGATTCAGGCATGCCTTGGCAGTCTCTATGACATTGTTATGCTCGTTGAGGAGCTGATCCACATACTCGCCGAGGAAAGTCCTCAGTGCAGGATAGAGGCTCTCTTCCTCGTACCTGAAGTGTGGACCCACAAGGTTGTTTAACTCCATGAGTATCTCCTTTGCCCTTGCTATATCCCTTCTGCCAAGGGCATCTGTAAGATCGAGTATACCATCCCTTACCTTTCTGTGATCCTCTCTGAACTCTGCTATGGGGTCTAAGGTTGCCATTCTTTCTTTACCTCCTTTCTGTATTTTTTTTGTCTGTATCCTGAGGGAAACCCCTTTTGTAAAAGGGGTTTCCCTCAACCTCCCTTCCCCAAAACTTCTGGTCTAAAATCTTTTGGGAAAGGGGGCAGGGGAAAACACTTTTTTACCAACATCCTTCACCCCGCCATTTCATCCCCGCCCACAGGGCGGGACATCCTGGCGGACTTCGTAAGACCTCACTAATATATCATCTTACAATCAACGTGAAAACATAAATATGATTTTTATCAGAAAACCCGTAAACCAGCTGTTGCAATAGGCTGACCAGTACCCCAATAAGCCAATCGCCCGGTTTCTGTCGTTAAT
>WGFF01000022.1 GCA_015492355.1 Deltaproteobacteria bacterium | reverse complement strand
ACAACGACCTGGCGGGAACCGAACCATGAAAAAGAGCCTCATATTGCTAATCATGTTCCTTCTCATCTCCTCCCCTGCCCTGTCTCAGGGACAGAAGGCAGAGGAGATAACCATAAATTTTGTGGATGTTGATCTTCCCACCCTTGTAAGGGTGATGAGCGAGATTACGGGGAAGAATTTTATCTTTGATGAGTCCCTGCGGGGTAAGGTAACCATAATAGCACCTGCCAAGATAAGCAGTGAGGAGGCATTCAGTCTCTTTGTCTCTGCCCTGGAGCTCAAAAACTTTACAGTCCTCCCTCTGGACGGTGCCTTCAAGATAATACCCACCTCTAAGGTAAGGCAGAGCGGGATGAAGGTTGTAAAGGACGGGGTGCGGATAGATGAGACCTACATGGTAAGGCTCATTCCACTCAAGTACATCTCCTCGCAGGAGGCCCTGCCCTTTGTTCAGCCCTATGTATCGAGAAACGGGCATGTATCTGCCTTCGGGTCGAGGAACGCGCTCGTTGTGGTGGATACAGCCCTGAACATAGAGAAGATACTCAACATCCTGAGCGCTGTGGACAAGGAGGCAGAATGGATAGAGCCAGAAGTAGTCTATCTAAGGCATGCAAAGGCAGAGGAGATAGCAAGGATACTGAACGAAGGGGTAAGGAGGGCAAGGGATAGAAAAGGGAAACCGGGACAGAAGATGGCTATATCAGGCACTATCTTTCCCGATCCGAGGCTCAATGCCATAGTGCTTACAGGACCAGCGAACGAAAGGGAGTATCTCAAGAGGTTCATATCCCTTCTCGACGTGCCACCACCAGAGAGGAGTAGCAGAATCAACGTCTACTATCTTGAGAATGCGGATGCAGAGGAGCTGGCTGGGGTGCTGAAGGAACTCACCTCACCCACACCTTCTGTCAAGGCTCCACCAGTACATCTTCCAAAGGAACTCATGGGGAGTATTTCCATCACACCCCACAGGGCAACGAACTCCCTTATTATACTTGCCTCGCCTGCGGACTTTCAAAACCTCGTACAGGTCATAAAAAAGCTCGACAGGCGCCCGAAACAGGTATTCGTTGAGGCTATGATAACGGAGGTGAGTATAGACAAGGCACTGGAACTCGGTAACCGCTGGAGGATTACCGCTGAAAAGGGTGGAGAACCTGTGGCTATAGGTGGTGTTGGTACCGTGGATTCATCGACCATACAGTCCATACTCAACGGACTCGCTGGTCTATCAGTGGGTGGAGTGGGCAACTTCCTCACCGTGCCTGTCACAACACCGGATGGCAGTACATTCAACCTTACTGCACCAGGGTTTGCCGCCCTCTTTAGTCTTACCGAGTTCAGGGACGTTGTGAACGTACTCTCCACACCCCATATCCTCACAAGCGACAACACAGAGGCAGAGATTATCGTTGGTGAAAACGTCCCCTTTCTGAGCAAGTTCGAACGGGAAACCACCACAACAGGTCAGCCACTCATACAGTCCATAGAGCGTAAGGATGTGGGCATAACCCTCAGGATAAAGCCCAAGATAAGCGAGGGTAACTACGTGAAACTCGACATATACCAGGAGATATCCGCTGTCTCTCCCACTACAACAGCTGCTGCAACAGACCTTGTCACAACAAAACGCTCTGCAAGGACAACTGTGGTGGTAAAGAACGACCAGACCGTTGTCATAGGTGGCTTGATACAGGACAAAGAGGTGAGGAACATCACAAAGGTGCCACTCCTCGGTGATATACCCATCCTCGGATGGCTCTTCAAGTACAGGACCAGACAGAAACAGAAGACCAATCTCCTGGTCTTCATTACCCCACACATAGTGGAGGATTTTCGTGACCTCGACAGGCTAAGGGAGCACAAACAGAAGGAATTCTGGCAGGAGGGCTCCACTAAGGAAAGAACAGAAGACGGTGAAGGAAAGGAGTGAAAAGAGGAGACAGAACCCATGAAGGATATAAGGGATGAAAACATAGACCCATCACTCCTCGAAAAGATACCCCTTACCTTTGCAAAGAACAATCTTATACTGCCCCTTAAAAGGGAGGACGACCATGTAACCGTTGCGGTAGGGGATCCTTCTGGTGTGTTTGCACTGGGAGATATGGAGAGACTTTTTAACCTCCCTGTAAGGGTTGTCCATGTGGGAAGGGAAGAGGTACTGAGTGCCATAAATCGCTTCTATGACAGGCTTTCTGGCTCTGCACAGGAGGTGATAGAAGGGCTCAATGGTGAGAGCCTCCAGTCAATAGCAACCGCATGGGAGGAACCCAGGGACCTCATAGACCTTACAGATGAGGCACCTGTAACAAGGCTTCTCAATTCCATAATCTTTCAGGCTGTAAAGGACAGGGCGAGTGACATACATATAGAACCTTACGAGAGGGATGTGGAGGTGAGGTTCAGGATAGATGGGGTTCTATACCCTGTACTCTCTCCACCTAAGATACTCCAGGATGCGATGGTAAGCAGGGTCAAGATAATGGCTAATCTCGATATAGCAGAAAAGAGACTCCCCCAGGATGGAAAGATAAGGGTTCTGGTTGCGGGAAAGGATATAGATGTAAGGGTATCTGTCATACCCACATCCCATGGAGAGAGGGTGGTCATGAGGCTCCTTGACAGGAAGGCAGAGATTATAGGGCTCGAAAGACTCGGTCTCGAAAGGGGCTATACAAGGGCGCTCGAAAGACTGCTCGGCAAGAACAACGGCTTTATACTCGTTACAGGACCCACTGGCTCTGGTAAGACCACAACCCTTTATTCTGCACTCAAACGTATAGATGCAACAAGAAGGAACATTATAACCATAGAAGACCCTGTTGAGTACCAGCTCAAGGGTATAGGACAGATCCAGGTCAATCCCAGGATAGGGCTTACCTTTGCGAGTGGACTGCGTTCCATACTCAGACAGGACCCTGATATTATAATGGTGGGAGAGATAAGGGACAGGGAAACGGCAGAAATAGCCATACAGGCATCCCTTACAGGACACCTTGTGCTATCCACCCTCCATACGAATGATACTGCATCTGCTATCACAAGACTCGTCGATATGGAAATAGAGCCGTACCTTGTTGCATCCTCCCTTTCCTGTGTATGTGCACAGAGGCTTGTAAGGGTACTGTGCGAGAGATGTAAGGAAGGATATACACCATCGAAAGAGGAGATGGAGATATTTAAAATACCACCGAAAAGACTCTTTAAACCACGGGGTTGTGAGAGGTGCTTTAATACCGGCTACTACGGAAGAACAGGTATATTCGAGTTCATGGTAATAGATCGGGGACTCAGGGGACTCATCCTGAAACACCAGGACGCAGATACCATAAGGAGATACGCTGTTAAGTCAGGCATGAAGACCCTGCTGGCAGATGGCTTGAACAAGGCTGTAAGGGGCATAACAAGCCTTGAAGAGGTGCTGAGGGTTATAATGGATTGATTTCTCTATCCCCCTTTCAAAAATTTTAGGTAATGGGTATCTT
>WGFF01000021.1 GCA_015492355.1 Deltaproteobacteria bacterium | reverse complement strand
TCCTTATACTGGCTGCTGCATGTGGGTCTGAGATTACTATCAAGGCAGAGGGTGAAGATGCGGAAGGGGCTGTTAAAGCCCTTGGAGACCTTATAGACGAGAGGTTCGGGGAAGAGTAATGACAGAGGGTAGTAAAAAGCAGGTCATATTGATGCGCGGTATAGGTGTATCATCAGGTATCGCCATTGGTAAGGCTTACCTTATAGATACAGGTACTGTTGAGCCTCCAAGCTACTGCCATCTTGATGATTCGAGCGTGGATCAGGAGATAGTCCGCTTCAAGAACGCGCTTAAGGAATCCATCGAACAGCTCAAGCGCATAAAAAAGAAGATGGAGAAGGATGGAAAGGGCAAGGAACATATACGCATCATAGATGCCCACCTGATGATACTGAGGGACCAGATGCTCATCAACGATACGGTAAAGGTCATAAAGGAAGAGAAGGTTAATGCGGAATGGGCACTCAGGACGGTGCTCAGAGACCTTATGGAGTTCTTCGAGAGGATAGACGATGAGTATTTGAAACAGAGAAGTTCAGATATAGAGCACATAGTGAACAGGGTGCTCATAAACCTCACGGGCAAGAAGCACGAGACTATAAGTGATATAAAGGAACCATCCGTTGTAGTTGCCCATGATCTTGCCCCCACTGACACCGCCCAGATGGTGAAGGGGATGGTCCTGGGATTCCTGACAGACGTGGGGGGAAGGACCTCACATACAGCCATAATGGCAAAGTCCCTTGAGATACCCGCTGTGGTGGGGCTTGAGAACGTAACACGCAGGGTCAAGACAGGTGATACAGTCATAGTGGATGGAACGACAGGAACGGTCATAATCAATCCATCCCCGAGTGTGATAAACGTCTATGAGAAGAGAAAGGAAAGGTATGAGAATTACGGAAGGGCTCTGCATTTTTACAAGGACCTTCCCTCTGAGACCACTGACAAGAGAAGATTAAGGCTCATGGGCAACATCGAGATGATAAACGAGATAACATCCCTTCTCGATCACGGGGCAGAGGGCATAGGGCTCTACCGTACCGAGTTTCTCTATCTCAATCGCAAGGACTTCCCGACCGAGGAGGAACACTTCAGGGCATACAAGCAGGTTGCAGACAGGATGTTTCCCCATCCTGTCATAATAAGGACACTCGATATCGGTGTGGATAAACTCCCTGTGTCCATGGAGATACCTAAGGAGACCAATCCAGCACTCGGTTTGAGGGCTATAAGATTCTGCCTTAAAAGACCGGATCTGTTCAAGACACAGCTCAGAGCCATGCTGAGGGCGAGTGTTTCAGGCAATATGAAGATAATGTTTCCCATGATCTCTGGCATAGAGGAACTCAGGGATGCAAAGGCTATACTCGAAGAGGCAAAGGACGATCTCAAAAGAGAGGGTATACCGTTCGATCCCGATGTGGAGGTAGGTGTGATGATAGAGGTGCCTTCAGCAGCAATTATAGCAGACCTTATAGTAAGGGAGGTGGATTTCATATCCATAGGTACGAACGATCTTTTACAGTACTCCCTTGCCATTGACAGGGTGAACGAACACGTTGCCTATCTCTATGAGCCATTTCACCCTGCTGTCCTGAGGATAATAAAGAGCGTTGTGGATGCGGCACACGGTGCGGGTATAAGTGCGGGGGTGTGTGGAGAGATGGCTGGAGAGCCTGAGTATGCCATTATACTTCTCGGTTTCGGTATAGATCAGCTCAGCATGAACGCCCTTTCCATCCTGAGGGTGAAGAGACTCATACGATCTGTAAGTTTTGCCGATGCCAGAAAGATGTGCGATACGATACTGGGCTTTTCCACCGCAAAGGAGGTTGAAGGATATATAGCTTCGCGGATGGCGAACATATACGAAGAGGAACTCTGGATCTGACCCGTCTTTATCGATCCCGAGGGGACCATGGAACCGAAGGGAAGGAGACTGGTTCCCTCAAAATCCCTCCAAGGAGATATCATTCGAGAGCCTTTAAAAAGGGTAGAGGGAACCTTTTTGATAAAGAGAGGTCTTTTGTAAAGGGGATGGAATATTGAGTCATTCTTTCTCCAGAACGTTCATAGGGAGGATGTGAGATGAAAGGAAGGGAATATCTTTTTACATCAGAATCTGTGACAGAAGGACACCCGGACAAGATTGCTGACCAGATATCCGATGCCATACTGGATGCCCTGTTGAAGGAGGACCCCACAAGCAGGGTTGCCTGTGAGACACTCGTGACCACAGGACTCGCACTCGTTGCAGGAGAGATTACCACGAGGGCAAGGATAAACTACCAGGATGTGGTGAGGCAGACCATCAAGGAGATAGGCTATACAGATGCAGAGTACGGCTTCGACTACAATACCTGTGCGGTGATGATAACCCTCGACAGACAGTCCCCTGACATTGCTATGGGGGTGGACAGCGGTGAGGAGAAGGAACAGGGTGCAGGGGATCAGGGGCTAATGTTCGGCTATGCATGCAATCATACCCCTGAACTCATGCCCATGCCCATAATACTCGCCCACAAGATTACTGGCAGACTGGCAGAGACAAGGAAGAAAGGTATCCTTCCCTTTCTGAGACCAGATGGTAAGAGCCAGGTGACAGTAAGGTACAGGGACAAGACCCCTGTGTCAGTCGATACTGTTGTTGTATCGAGCCAGCACTCACCCGATGCCAAGAACAGCGAGATAAAGGAGGGCATAATAGAGGAGGTTGTAAAGAAGGTCATACCGTCTGAACTCCTCACAGGGGATACGAAGTTCTATATAAACCCCACAGGGAGGTTCGTCATAGGCGGGCCTCACGGAGACTGCGGTCTTACAGGGAGAAAGATAATCGTCGATACCTATGGTGGACACGGTAGCCACGGTGGAGGGGCGTTTTCAGGCAAGGACCCATCCAAGGTCGACCGTTCGGCCTCCTACATGGCACGCTATATAGCCAAGAACATCGTGGCTGCAGGACTTGCCGATGAATGCGAGGTTCAGCTTGCCTATGCCATAGGCGTTGCAGAACCAGTATCAGTGATGGTGGATACCTTCGGTACAGAAAAGATACCGGTGGAAAGGATAGAATCCCTTGTAAGGGAGCATTTCAAGATGAAGCCCGCTGATATAATAAAGTGCCTCGATCTCTTGAGACCCATTTACAAGAAGACCGCTGCATACGGGCACTTCGGAAGGAACGAGCCTGAGTTCAGATGGGAGGATACAGACAGGGCAGATACACTCAGAAAGGAGGCAGGGCTCTGAGTCTTATGTGTGGGGGGAGAATTTTTTACTTAAAGAGGTGCTCCCTTTGATACAATCCGAGGATTTTTACGAGGTCTGCCAGAATGCCACACCCTGTGGGTGGGGATGAATGGCGGGTCTCGTAAACATAGGGGGTGGTTCTACCCCTTTGAAAGCCAGGTTCAGGTTAATCTCCAGTAGGACAAGGCATGGAAGGAATAGGTTCTTACGGGAAGGTTTCCCCATATTAAAAACACTAAGGAGGTAAGATGAAGTATCACGTAAGGGATCTCGGTTTGAGTGGTAAGGGAAAAAAGAGGATAGAATGGGCTGAAAGGGATATGCCTGTTCTGAGGCGTATACGGGAGAGTTTTCACAGAAGAAAACCACTTAAGGGAATAAGGATAGGTGCGTGTCTGCACGTTACAACAGAGACCGCAAACCTTGCCATAACGCTCAAGGCTGGTGGTGCGGATGTGTATCTATGTGCATCCAATCCACTGAGCACACAGGATGATGTGGCAGCCTCCCTTGTAAAGCATCATCGTATACCTGTATTTGCCATAAAAGGAGAGGACAAGAGGACATACTACAGGCACATAGACTCTGTACTCGATAAGAAGCCCAACATAACGATGGACGATGGGGCAGACCTCGTCTCTGCCATCCATACCAAGAGAAAGAACCTTGCAGAAGGTGTAATAGGTTCCACTGAGGAGACCACCACAGGGGTTATAAGGCTCAAAAGCCTTGCCACAGAAGGGAGGCTCAGGTTTCCAGTGATAGCGGTAAATGACGCCAATACCAAGCACTTCTTCGACAACCGTTATGGTACCGGTCAGTCCACCATAGACGGTATAATCAGGGCTACCAACAAACTCATCGCAGGTTCCAACTTTGTTGTATGCGGATACGGCTGGTGCGGTAAGGGTGTTGCAATGAGGGCGCGTGGTATGGGGGCGAACGTCATAGTGACAGAGGTCGATCCCCTGAGGGCGCTTGAGGCTGTCATGGATGGCTATAGGGTCATGCCCATAAAGGAGGCTGCAAAGATAGGTGATATATTCTGTACTGTTACAGGTGATATAAGTGTCATAAGGAAGGAACACTTCAAGGAGATGAAGGATGGTGCCATAGTATGTAACTCCGGGCATTTCAACGTGGAACTCGAACTCGATGGACTCAGGAAACTTGCAAGGAGAAAGAGAACACTCAGGGAATTTGTCGAGGAATACGAACTTAAGAACGGCAGGAGTGTAATCGTCCTTGGAGAGGGAAGGCTTATAAACCTTGCCTCTGCGGAGGGACATCCTGCAAGTGTCATGGATATGAGTTTTGCCAACCAAGCCCTCTCTGTGGAGTACCTTGTAAAGAAGGGTGGTACACTGGAGAATAAGGTCTACACAGTGCCAGATTCTATAGACAGAGAGATTGCAAGACTCAAGCTTGCATCCCTGGGGATAAAGATTGATAGCCTCACACCAGAGCAGGAAAAGTACCTTGCATCCTGGGAGATGGGTACGTAGGTGAAGGTATGACCCTGAGGGCAGGGGTCCTGGATCCTCAAAACCCCTGCCCATTGAGAATATTTAAGTAAACTCGAACTTTACATGGAAAGGCATATATGTTAAAAAAGAAGTAAGGAATATACTTTCTGACCGATGTCTTTTCGTATTCATGTGGAGGCTTTTTGTAAAAGGAAATAACACATGGTCTGTGAAACTACCTTTTTCCCTCAGGGGTCTTCAATAGTTTCGCTTCCAAAAACTTTGGGCTCAATATTTTTTTGAAGATGGGCGAAGGGAAAACCCTGAGGGCTATTATCTTTTTTTGAAAAAAAGATTTTCCTGCAAGGACTCGGTCTTTAGATAATGGATATACCCTCTGAGAATGGATGTGTGCCTGTAGATGTTCTTTCACTCTCTTACCTCCACTATCCCTTCGGAATCCTTACGCGGTTTTTCAGTGATCTCTAAAACCTTTCCATAAAGATGGATGTAACAGAAAAAAAGATAAACGATGAGCGTTTCAAGGAGTTCCTGGCTGATGCAGAGGATATATTGAACTCCATGGCTAATGAACTCCTGAAACTCGAACACGGTTTCAAAAAGGGCAGGGTGGATACCTCTGTTCTCAACAGTATATTTCGTTCTGCCCATTCCCTCAAAGGGATGTCCCATATCTGGGGGCTCAAGGATATGACATCCCTCAACCACACCCTTGAGGACCTCCTCGATTCACTACGCCTGGGGAACATATCCCTTACGGATGATGTTCTAAGGTGTATAATAAACACCCATGAACTCCTGTGCAGGATAGTTGCCACTAAGGGGAGGGGAGATTTCTCCGGTGAGATAGATAGTCTTATAAGAGAACTCACCGCCTGCCTTGGTGGCAGGCAGGAGAGAAAGGATGGTACTGTACTCGATAGCGAGTTTTTCTCCATGCTTACCGATTACGAAAGGCACAGGCTCAAGGAGAATCTCAACAGCGGAAGGAACATATTTCTCCTCGATGTAACACTCCCTGTAGCCACCTTTGACAAGGAGTACGAAAGCCTCACAGGGTTCATAGGCAAAAGGGGCGAGATTATAGCGACTGTTCCATCATCCGATGTGAAAGAGGACAATCTGTCCTTCAAGCTCATCGTGGGCACTGACAAGGATAGGGACAGGTTTGCAGAATCTATAAAAAGGGGTGGCACAGGGAGAGGTATATCCATAAGTCCACTTGCTGAGGATGTTTCAAAGGTGGTCAGTATTATAAGCCATGAGGAGAGGAGGACTACACCTGAGCCTGTAATGGAGACACTCAGGAGTCTGAGCAACACCGTCAGGGTTGATATAGGCAAACTCGACAGCATCATGAACATCGTTGGCGAGCTCTCTGTTCTCAAGAAGCGTATAGCAGGACTGAGTGTGGAGCTCAAAAACAGGAGCACCTTTTCCTTCTATGGTGTGGAGCTTTCACGTATAGAGAAGATACTGGAAAAGCGGGTCAATGAGCTGAGGGATGGGCTACTGGGTCTGCGCATGATACCTATAGGACATCTCTTCGGGAGGTTCAAGCCGTTCCTGAAGAAACTTTCCATAGAGAAGGGAAAGGAAGTGAGTATGGTCACCTCTGGGGATGACACGGAGCTCGATAAACTCATAGTGGAAGAGCTCGCGGATCCGCTTATGCATCTTTTAAGAAATGTAGTCGACCATGCCATAGAACCCTCGAGCAGGAGGGAGGCAATGGGCAAGCCCAGGGCAGGCACCATCAAGTTGAGTGCCTATCAGAAGGGCAACCATGTGGTAATAGAGGTTGAGGACGATGGTGCTGGAATAGACGTGGATATGATAAAGAGGAAGGCAGTCAAGAAGGGTATCATCTCTAAGGAGTATGCAGAAAGGCTCTCAGAGAACGAGGTACTGGGTCTTATATTCCAGCCGGGTTTTTCCACAAGGGACAAGGTAAGCAAGGTCTCGGGCAGGGGAGTGGGACTGGATGTGGTGAGGGAAAACATAACAGGGTTGAGCGGGATAATAGACATCGAGACAGAAAAGGGGAGGGGTACCAAGTTCATACTCACCATACCCATAACCCTTGCCATCATACAGGCACTTATCGTGATGGATGGTGGTGAGCGGTATGCTGTGCCACTCAATTCTGTTCTCGAGGTGATAGAGATAAGAAAGAAGGATATAAGGTCCATAGAGTCCTCGGATGTGATAGTCATAAACAACAGGACGATCCCGCTTATAAGGCTTGCGAGGTTCATGGGCAGGAGTCCCTCTGTAAGGGATAGATGTTACGGTATCGTTGCAGGACTTGCAGAGCACAGGCTCTGTATAGTTGTGGATGACCTTATCGAGGAACAGGACGTGGTGATAAAGCCACTTTCGAGGATACTCAATGTCCCTGGTATTGCAGGTGCAGCGGATATGGGTGAGAAGGGGACAGTGGTTGTGGTGGATGTAACAGGGATACTCGAGATGGTACTCAAGGAGAGAAAGGCTGTGGCAGGTGTATAAAGAGGACGGTACAGGAAGAAGGGGTGAGGGATGGCAGGAGATAGCAATTTATTCGAACAGACAACACTGGCACCCACAGAGGAGAGTTATCTCAAGAGCCTGGAACACAAGATTATAGACGACAGGATAATCAGGATAGTTTCGTTCTATCTGGACGATGATGAATACGCCGTTGATATAGGCGATGTGGTCAGGGTGGTAAAACCCAGGGAATTTACAGAGATACCCCATGTGCCCGCTTTTATAAAAGGTGTTATCTCTGTACGTGGTGAGATGGTACCTGTCATGGATGTAAAAAAGAGGCTCGGCATAGGTTTTATGGACTACAGCTCAGGCTACAGGATACTTATCGTCACCTATGATGGTATCAAGATGGGGCTCTTTGTGGACAGGATGGGCTGGGTACTCGATGTGCCTGCAAGTCTGTTCGAGGAGATCAGGCACAAAAGGGTCAAACCATCCAGGAAGTTTCTCAAGGGTATTATATTCCTCTTTGGAAGACCCGTGTATCTCCTGCGTACAGACAAGCTGTTCGATATGAGGGACAGCAGAAAGGAGAGATAAGGATATTTTCAAGGGGACTGCACAGTGATGGGTATAGTACCTACGGACCCTGATTCCATTGTATGGTTCATCTCCTTCAAGGTGGGCGGAAGGTCCTTTGCTGTGGATATCAAGAGGGTGAAGGAGATAACAAGATACAGGGATGTGGTACAGATACGTAGGGCACTGCCCTTTATATGTGGTGTCATGAACCTCAGGGGCGTGTTCATACCTGTTGTGGATATGGCTAAGAGGCTTGGAATAGAGTCCCATGGCACCGGTAAGGTAATAATCGTGTCCATAAACGGTCGTATCGCTGGTCTCGGTGTGGATGAGGTGAAGGATATAGAGAGTGTGGAGACAAAGTGGCTCAAAAAGAAGATAAGGGATGAGTTCAAGCCATGGAAGGGATATATCGACCGCATTATAGATACAGGCACTGTAACCATACCTTTGATCAATCCGTCCAAGCTCCTGACCGATGAGGAGATAAGGCTCCTTGATAGTCCTATAGAGGATTTCAGATTCGACCCTGAGACGGATGGAACACCTTGAAAAAGACGGGGCTTGTGTGGTACGGTATAATATGTTTATTTACCAATGGAGTGGGGATGATGTGCAGGGACTTTCTATATAAGGTAGGGGTATTCCTTGTTCTGGTTCTTTTCGTTGGTGGATGTGCTGGGCAGGGCAAGAGCCTCGATGAGATGGATGCTGGAGAGATATACTACAGGGGTGTGAAAGCCTATCACAATCTGAACTATGAGCTTGCTGAGAGTTCCTTTAAGAGGCTTATGGAGGAGTTCCCATTGAGTCCCTATGCCCTGGATGCAGAGCTTATGCTTGCGGATACATACTACAGGGTGGAGAGGTACGAGGATGCCAGTTCGTATTATACCAATTTTGTTACCCTCCATCCATCCCATCCAAAGGCACCCTATGCCCTTTTTCAGAAAGGGATGAGCCATTTCAAGGATGTCCTGAGTGTGGACAGGGATCAGACAGCCACAAGGAAAGCACTCTTTGCCTTTGAGGACTTAGTGAGGTATTATCCAGAAAGTCCCTATGCAGAGAAGGCTAAGGAGCTTATAAGGTTTCTGAGGAGGAGGCTTGCAGAGAGGGAGTTTTATGTAGGGAGGTTCTACTTCAAAGGAAAGAACTACAAGGGTGCCCTTTATAGATTCAGGGAGATACTCGAACACTACCCTGATGTGGGCTTGACCGACAAGACCCTCTACTACATAGGTGAGTCCTATACAAGGCTTGGTGAGAAGAACCTTGCAGAGGAGGTCTTCTCCACCCTTATAAAGGAATTTCCCGACAGTCCGTTTGCAGAGTCTGCTAAGGGAAGGCTCGAGGGGAGTTAACCAGAACTTCCATTGACAGGAGAGATGTATGGAGAAGGAATGGCACGAGTATTTTGACCTTGGCAAGAAGGCTTTTGAAGAGGGTAAATACGAACTTGCCCTTGAAAACTTTGAGAAGGTCATGGAGAAGAAGGAGAATTTCGCCGATGTCCTGAACATGCTCGGGGTGGTCTATTATGTGCTTGGACGCATGGACGAGGCAATGGTCTCCTTCAAAAAGGCAGTGGATATCAATCCATCCTACATAGAGGCAGCCCTCAATCTCTCGGTCGTATACAACGAAAAGGGTGAGTTTGACAGGGCAAGGGAGGTCTATAACCTTGCACGGAAGGCACGCAGGGCTGGGGATCCAAGGTCTTATCTCGATCCCTATGTAAAAGGCAGACTTGCCAACATGCATGCAGAACTCGGTGATATATACAAGAGCCTCGGTATGTACGATGATGCCTGTAATGAGTACAGGAAGGCACTCTCCCTGAGACCCGAGTTTGTGGATATAAGGACCAACCTCGGTGTGGTGTACAGGGACATGGGGGACTATACATCCGCACTGAAGGAACTGGAGGAGGTCGTCAAACTCAATCCCCATTATCTACAGGCAAGGATACAGCTGGGACTCACATACTACACGATGGATGATTACGATAAGGCAAGGACACACTGGCTCGAGGCACAGAAGCAGAATCCAGAGGACAGGGTCATTCGCATGTATCTGGGATTGCTCAAGGATAAGGATTGAGCCATCTTCTGTCAGATTGTTGTAAAAGGGATACCCTGCCTCCCTTTAGTATACTGAACCCCAACCCTAAAAATACCTTTGGAATGAAATCCATTTAATTCAAGCAGGGATTTCATATCTATAAAGGTATGGATGAGAGGTTTTTTGCGTCATGGGGTTGGTCAAAGCCAGTCGGTCGAGGAATAATAAGGAAGACACAGGGGTAATGGATATTTTTTTCGGACTAAAATTTGCCTGTATTCTGAGGGAAACCCCTTTTGTAAAAGGGGTTTCCCTCAAACTCCCTTCCCCAAAACTTCTAATATAAAAATACCCCGCCTGTAAAGGTGGGGTATGTACTTTCAGACGGGCTTATCTATTAACCCGAAGCCATCTCTTCTACGACCTCACAAGCCCTCCTCAGGGCATCGTCTATCCCTGCCACCTTTCTGCCACCTGCCTGTGCCATGTCTGCCTTTCCTCCACCCTTTCCATCCACAAGGGGTGCTATCCTCTTTATGATACTGCCTGCGTTGAATCTCTCACGCAGGTCCCTTGTCACCGCAGCAAGAAGAACCACCTTACCATCCTGTGTGCCGGCAAGCACAACTATGCCAGATCCGAGTTTAGCCCTCAGAAGGTCTGCCATCTCCCTCATATCCTTTGTCCCTGGCAGTTCCACACGTGCTGTGACGACCTTTATGTTGTTTATCGTCCTTGCAAGGCTTGCAAGCCTGTGGGCTAATTCGGATCTGGTAATACCTCTCAGTCTTTCTATCTCCTTTTCGAGTCCTTTTTGATGTTCGAGGAGTTTTTCCACCTTCTCAGGCACCTCCAGGGAGGGTACCCTGAGGAGGACTGCGGTCTTCCTGAGGGTCGAGTCTGCTTTTGTTATAGCGTCCAGTGCCTTCGTGCCTGTTATAGCCTCTATCCTCCTTGTGCCTGCAGAGACAGAACCCTCGGAGGTTATCTTTATGAATCCTATATCCCCTGTTCTCTTCACATGGGTACCGCCACATAACTCCCTGCTCACATTATCTATCATGACCAGACGCACAACCTCACCGTACTTCTCACCAAAAAAGGCGAGTGCCCCTCTTTCTATGGCTTCCCTGTAGGGCAGAACCTCTGTTGAGACCTCTATGTTATCCATCACGACCCTGTTCGCTCTCTCCTCTATGGAGCGTATCGTCTCTGGATCTAATGATGAAAAGTGGCTGAAATCGAATCTCAAGCCATCAGGGGCAACAAGGGAGCCTGATTGCCTTACATGCTCACCGAGTGTCTGCCTCAATACCGCATGGAGTATGTGTGTTGCGGTGTGGTTGCGACATATAGAGAGCCTTCTTTCCATATCAGGTACGAGTTCAACAGTATCACCCACTGATAGACTTCCCTCCTCTATCACACATACGTGGACTATAAGACCTTCCATGGGTCTTTGTGTGTCTGTAACACGCACACTGAGGCTCTCACCAAGGATAACCCCTGTATCACCCACCTGTCCGCCCGATTCACCATAGAAGGGTGTTTTTTCGGTTATTATCTCCACCTTATCTCCCTTGGATGCACTGTCTGCAAGGGTGTTGTCCTTTATGATGGCAAGCACCTTCGATGAACATGCCTCCATGTGGTACCCAACGAAGTCCGATCTTACGTTGTCCGATACAAGCCGTCTGTACAGCTCACTGACATCAGAGATGTACTCTCCTCCCTTCCAGGACTTCCTTGCGATCTCACGTTGCTGGGTCATGTATCTGGAAAAGCCCTCCTCGTCCACAGAAAATCCATCCTTCTTTACAATATCCGCAGTGAGGTCCACAGGGAAACCATAGGTATCGTAGAGTTTGAAGGCAACATCCCCTGGTATGACCTTCCTGCCTTCCTTTTTGAGGGCGCTTAACTCCTCTTCGAGCAACGCAAGGCCCCTCTCAAGGGTCACAAAGAATCTCTCCTCCTCGCCGTAGGTTATCCTTGATACCGTCTTTTCTGCCTTCACTATCTCTGGATAGACACCACCCATCACTTCTATAACCCTTTTGTTCAGCCTGTAGAGGAAGGGCTCGGTTATGTTGAGGAATCTGCCATGCCTTACAGCCCTCCTTATTATCCTTCTCAGCACATAGCCCCTGCCTTCGTTGGACGGAAACACACCGTCTGTTATGAGGAACGTAATAGCCCTTGAATGGTCTGCTATTGCCCTTATTGATATGTCCTTTTCTGTATCCCTTCCATAGGTGGTGGATGCGAGTTCTTCTATGTACTGGATTATGGGTATAAAGAGGTCTGTATCGTAATTGGATTTTTTTCCCTGAACCACAGCGGTAAGCCTTTCCAGACCCATTCCTGTATCTATGCTCGGTTTCGGTAGAGCCAGTACCTTTCCATCGGGTGTACGGTTGTACTGCATGAAGACGAGGTTCCAGAGCTCAAGATATCTATCACAGTCACATCCCACCCCACAGGACTCCCTACCACATCCCGTTCCTTCCCCCTGGTCTATTATGACCTCTGAACACGGACCACACGGTCCAACATCACCCATTGACCAGAAATTGTCCTCTTCACCCATCCTTACTATCCTCTCCTCTGGTATACCTGTCTTAGCCCTCCACAGCCTCGATGCCTCATCGTCGTCCCTGAATACAGTAACCCAGAGTCTCTCCTTTGGTAGACCTATCTCCCTTGTGAGGAACTCCCAGGCATACTCTATGGCACCCTCCTTGAAGTAATCACCGAAGGAGAAATTCCCGAGCATCTCAAAGAAGGTATGGTGTCTCGCAGTCCTTCCCACATTTTCAAGGTCGTTGTGCTTGCCTCCTGCACGCATACACTTCTGCGAGGAGACAGCCCTTTTGTAGTCCCTCTTCTCCTCTTCGAGGAACACACCCTTGAACTGCACCATACCTGCATTCGTGAATAGCAGGGTTGGGTCTCCTTCTGGTATGAGGCTCGATGAGGGCACAACCGTATGCCCCCTCTTTCTGAAGTATTCGAGAAATGCCTGTCTTATCTCAGACGAATTCATCCTGTAGGTAAACTCCCTCCCTTTTAGTTATATCCTTCATCACCTCACGGATTACCGATACTGAAAAGCCCCTTGAATTCAAAAATCTCCACGCCCTGGCTATATCCCCCTCATCGAGTGGTAAAGAGATACCCCTCGTTCTGAGCCATTTCTCCACCGCACCCTTTGCCGAACGTAACTCCTCCTTTCTGTTAATACCACTTACCACATCCTGTATGATGTCACCGGGGATACCCTTTGCCCTGAGTTCATGGATAATCCTCTTTACACCCCACCCTCTGTTTTCCATAACCGATGTGGCTATCCGCAGGGCATATCGTCTATCATCGAGATAACCCGCCTCTATGAGATACTCAACAGTACCCTCCACCTCACCCTTGGTGAATCCCTTTGATGTAAGACGGTCCTTTAACTCCTTTATGCTCCTTTCCCTGTAGGTAAGGAGTCTTAGTGCCATATCGAGGGGGTTTTTGTCCCTCATGTTCTGGGTATATCCTCAGGATTCTGGATAGAAATATGGTAAAAACCCTTCCACTAAAACCTCTCTATATCAGGAGGGGGCTGGTCTTCTTTCTTCTCCTCTTCCTTTTCAAAGTCCTTCCAGCCCATATCACTTGTAGATGTTATGCCCTTGACCTTGAGCGCAAAGTCAGCGGGATTGCTCGACTGCCTGAGTGCCTCTTCGTAGGAGATAAGGCCCCTTTTCATGAGTTCCATGAGGGATTGATCGAAGGTCTGCATACCGTAGGTTATATGTCCCTTTGCAATTGCATCTGGTATGTCCTTTGTCTTGTCCTTGTCCTCTATACATTCCCTTATCCTCGCTGTCGAAACCATCACCTCTACAGCAGGTACCCTGCCTTTGCCGTCCTTTGTGGGCATGAGCCTCTGGGAGATAATCGCCTTGATAACACCTGCGAGCTGTATCCTTATCTGTTTCTGCTGGTAGGGTGGAAAGACAGACACTATCCTGTTTATGGTCTCCATGGCATCTATGGTGTGGAGGGTGGAAAGCACAAGATGCCCGGTCTCTGCAGCCATGAGTGCGATTTCTATGGTTTCAAGGTCCCTCATCTCACCCACCATTATAACGTCAGGGTCCTGTCTCAGGGCACCCCTGAGGGCCTCTGCAAAGGTCTTTGCATCGACACCTATCTCCCTCTGGTTTATGATACATCTCTTGTCCCTGTGGAGAAACTCTATGGGGTCTTCTATCGTTATGATATGGCAGGACCTGTTGGTATTTATGTGCTCTATCATGGCTGAGAGGGTTGTGGACTTTCCACTGCCTGTAACACCGGTCACCAGCACAAGCCCACGTACCTCCATGGATATCTTCTCGAGCACCTTGGGCAGGTTCAGTTCTCCAAAGCCCTGGGTCTTTATTGGTATGACCCTGAGCACCATTCCCACAGCCCCTCTCTGCTGGAATATATTTACCCTGAACCTGCCGAGACCAGGGATACTGTATGCCATATCCACCTGGTGGTTGTGCCTGAAATTCTCCTTCTGGGTGTCGTTCATCAGTCGCATGGCAAGCTTGGCAAGGTCATCAGGTACGAGTCTTTCGTGGTTTTTGACGGGTACAAGGTTTCCGTAGATCCTTAGAATGGGTGGCAAGCCTGCCTTTAGATGTACATCAGAGGCTTTTTGCTTGACCGCAAGGTTCAGTACCGAACCCAGATCTATACCTGCCATTTTACTCATTACCTCCTTGTTTTTTCATACCGAAATGTTCAAGGATCTTTGTCTCTATCTCCCCTGCAATCTCGGGATGTTCCTTGAGGAACCTTCTTGAAGCCTCCCTTCCCTGACCGAGTCTCTCCCCCTTGTAGGAGAACCATGCCCCACTCTTTTCGAGTACCTTTGCCTTCACACCCAGGTCGAGTATATCCCCTTCCTTTGATATGCCCTCATCAAAGAGGACATCGAACTCGGCATCCTTGAACGGTGGTGCGACCTTGTTCTTTACCACCTTGACACGGATCCTGTTGCCTATGAGGAGTTCGTTCTGCTTTATCTGCCCTACCTTGCGTATGTCCATCCTTACGGATGCATAGAACTTGAGCGCATTTCCACCGGTTGTGGTCTCGGGATTACCGAAGAAGGTGCCTATCTTCTGTCTTATCTGGTTTATGAATATCATACAGGTCTTGCTCTTGTTGATGGTGGATGTGAGTTTCCTCAGTGCCTGACTCATGAGACGTGCCTGCAAGCCCATGTGGGAGTCTCCCATATCGCCCTCGAGTTCTGCCCGTGGTACGAGTGCTGCAACAGAATCTATCACTATGAGGTCTACTGCACCACTCCTTACAAGCATATCCGCTATTTCCAAAGCCTGCTCACCTGTATCAGGCTGGGAAAGGAGCAGATCGTCCGTGTTCACACCGAGCTTCCTTGCATAGCTCACATCGAGTGCATGTTCTGCATCTATGAAGGCAGCTGTACCACCCTGCTTCTGCGCCTCTGCTGTGATATGGAGCGATAGGGTCGTCTTGCCAGATGATTCATGCCCGAATATCTCCACTATCCTGCCCCTGGGTACACCCCCTATACCGAGGGCGATATCGAGAGAAATGGAGCCTGTGGATATGGTGGGAATATCCTCGATAGCCCCTGCCTTGCCAAGACGCATGATGGAACCCTTGCCGAACTGCTTTTCTATCTGGGCTATGGCAAGTTCAAGTGCCTTGTTCTTGCTGGAAACAGAAGATGTGGTTGTTGACATCCTTGAGTCCTCCTTTCTTACTGGTAAAAAGGACTACCCTCTAAATATTATATGTTTGATAACATGATATTCAGCACCACTGGGCTTTAGAATGCTCCTGAAGAGTGTGAATCTGTCCACTGAAAAATCCATATTTATCTCTGGCTTAAGGTCTGCTATCCTGCGGGCGAGTTTTATCCCTTCTGTCTTTAACTTTACCCTGCACAGGGTGA
>WGFF01000020.1 GCA_015492355.1 Deltaproteobacteria bacterium | reverse complement strand
GAGAAAGAGGTTCACCTTGGCAGGAGAGAGTATCCTGAGAGCCATGGAACATCCCTGTGACTAAGAGAAAAGAAAGACAAGGTTTACAAAGACGAGCACCCCTACAAGGACTGCCACAGCGTAGTGCTGGAGCTGACCTGTCTGTACCCTGCGCATGGTGGATGCAAGGTCGAGCACAAAGTCTGCAACACCATTCACTATGGCATCTATAACACCGAGGTCAAAATCGAGGCACCTGGATGCGAGCCATTTGCTCGGCTTGAGTATCAGGGTATTGTAGGCACCGCTTACAGCATCGTCCACCACACTTATCACGTTGTAGGCAAACCTCATAAAGAGCCCGCCACCCATGCGGTAGAACCAGTCGGTATCGAGGCTTATGGTTGCCTTTCCACCCAGCTTGTGGAGGTAAAGGAGGAAGCCTGCAAGGGTGAGGAGGAGTATCTGGCAGGTCCATACAACGTGCTCTGCTGTGTACGGCTCATAGTGTACGGAATAGGGAAGGAGATCGTAGAGTACCTTTGGATAGACACCTATGAGGATACACATAAACGATGCTATCCCCATGCCTATGAGCATGTTGAGTGGAGGGTCCTGTGCCTTTATGCCACGGTCCTCTGAGAGGAAGGTAAAGTATGCAAGTTTCAATGCTATGGACAGGAAGGTACCTGACGATGCAAGGGTCATAAGTAACCACGGGATCGCCATGTGCTCCTCACCAGCGGCAGAGAGTATTATGGACTTACTCACAAATCCACTCAGAAGGGGTACAGAGGATATGGCAAACGCCCCCACCATGAAGAAAAGGAACGTCCACGGCATGGTCCTGTACAGTCCGCCCAGTTCGGTGAGTTTGCTCCTTCCTGTGATGAAAAGTACCGTACCAGCACCCATGAACAGGAGTCCCTTGTAAAGTATGTGTGCAAAGGCATGGGCAACCGCACCGTTTATACCCAGTTCTGTACCGATACCGCAACCGGCAACCATGTATCCCACCTGGCTTATGATATGATAGGAAAGGAGCCTCCTTATATCGTTCTCAAGCATCGCATACATGACCCCGTAGACCGTCATTATCGCACCGAGCCAGACGAGCAATTCCGTACCTGCAAATCCCCTGGCAAGTACATAGACCGCGCTCTTCGTGGTAAATGCGGACATGAACACCGCACCCGCCACTGTTGCCCTGGGATAGGCATCTGGTAGCCACGCACCAAAGGGTGGTACCGCAGCGTTTATGATGAAACCGAGAAGAAGTAACGTGGATGCAAGCCCTCCAAACTCCACATGGTTGAACTCGAAACTACCTGTATAGTTATACTGGAGCACTATACCACCAAGCACACACACCCCGCTGAAGGCATGTACAAGGACGTACCTGTATGCAGCATCATAGGACTCCTTAGTCCTCCTGTAAAGAATAAGGAAGACTGAAGAAAAAGCCATGAACTCCCAGAACACAAAGAGTGTGAAGTAATCCCCTGCAAAAGCCACCCCTGTGGCACTGCCTGCATAGATAAATCCTGCCACCTGATGTCCGGCTTCCTTTACCTTGAGTCCGTACCATGCACCTATGAATGCCATGAGGGTAAAGACATACGCAAAGGCAAGGCTGAGTTTATCCACCCTGCCGAAGATGAGCTCCTGCCCGAGGAGATTCACCACACCGTATGTGCCCTCGTCCATGGAGAGGACACTCATAAAGGCAAGAAAGGGAAGTAGCAATACATACCCTTCCCTTATCCTGCCCTTAAGGACAGGTATAAGTGCAGAACCCAGAAGAAGTATCCCTGCAGGATGGATCCACATACCCTTAAAAACCTCCTTTTACCGGGGGAGACTCCCTGTGGGAGTTTGTCAACCCCTCTCTCCTCTTAAAATCTTACTCGGGGTCTCTCACAAAACCCTCTGCCAGGACAGGGACTCTTTTTGTGAGGATACTTTCAACCTCCTCAAGAGGGATTCACCCTGACCCGCACCCAAAGGGTAGCCTTTATCCTCTGCAAGCCCCCTCATTCATCTTCGCCCACGGGATGGGCATCCTGGCAAACATCATATAGTCCATGGCAACACACCCCTTTTCAAGGACCATGAATCAAGGGGTCTTACACGGTATCGTAATAATCCTCCTTTTTCTGAAGCCACCATTTACCGAGTGTCTTGGACACAACGATTATGATTAAACAGGAGATAAACCCGTATATGGCATTGAACCCTGGTATCCTGTCCCAGAAGAACATCACATGGTGCCTTGGTGTTACGAAGTCTATGAGAACAAAGAAGGCAATACCCGCATAGAATATCTTTTTGAAGATATCCTTTTTCTTGGGGTCTTCGAATATACCTTCGAGCCTCATTTCGTCATCCTCTCTGCAAGGGCGATAAAGTAATCAGGATAGATTCCTATAATAACCGAGATTACCGCTGTAATAAGGAGCGGTACCACAACAAAATAAGGTGCCTCGTTCACTTCGTGGACAGGACTATTCTCATCGGGCTTCTGGAAGAATGCCGTGAATACTATGGGCAGAAAGTACGCTGCATTGAGTATGGTACTTGCAAGGAGTACGAACAGGGTCACCACATCACTTGCCTCAAGGGAGCCAATAGACATGTACCATTTGCTCGTAAAGCCTGCAACAGCTGGCACACCTATCATGCTGAAAGACCCTATGGTGAATGCTGCCATTGTAAGGGGCATCCTGTGTCCTATTCCGCGCAGCTGGCTTATCTTCTTTATATGGGATGCAACATATATGGCACCTGCACAGAAAAAGAGCGTTATCTTTGAGAAGGCATGGTTCGCTATGTGGAGTATACCACCGAGTATACCATGGGGGGTGAGGAGCGTGACACCGAGTATGACGTATGAGAGCTGGCTTACAGTGGAGTAGGCAAGTCTTGCCTTGAGGTCATCCTTTGTGAGGGCTATGACAGAGGCCATTATTATCGTAAAGGATACAAAATAGGCAGTGGGTATACCAAGGTTGAAGGCACTCATCACATCCAATCCGAACACATTGAGTATGACCCTTACGATAGAGAACACACCCACCTTCACAACCGCCACTGCATGGAGGAGCCCGCTTACCGGTGTGGGTGCCACCATGGCTGATGGTAGCCAGTTGTGAAGGGGCATAACAGCTGCCTTTGCAAACCCACCTATGAAGAGCACATAGGCAAGCACAACGAGCCCGGCCGGCATCTGGGGCGTGAATATTCCACCCTCCCTGAAATCGAGTGTACCTGTAACCATGTAGGTTATCACAATGGCTCCAAGGAGAAAGGTCTTGGATGCACCTATGAGGTATACAAGGTATTTCTTTCCCCCTTCCCATGCCTCTTCATCCTCGTGGTGTGCAACCAGCGGATAGGTCATTATACTGAGTATCTCGTAGAAGAGAAAGAGGGTGAAGAGATTGGCTGAGAAGGCAACACCCACAGCAGAAGAAAGGGCTATGGCAAAGCAAGAATAGTACCTTGTCTGGGCATGCTCGTTCAGAGAGCGCATGTAGCCTATGGAATAGGTGGTGGTGATTATCCACAGGAACGATGCAGTGGTTGCAAAGAAAAGCCCGAGGGGATCGACCCTGAACTTGAGGTCTATCCCCGGTAGCACCGTAAGAACCGTATACTCTATAATCTTGCCAGAGAGTATCTCTGGCGCCATGGAGATTACAGCAATAAACTTTACTATCCCTGCCAGGTAGGACCAGAATTCCCTGAGGTTGGGCTTGTGCCTTGAGAGCACTATAAAAAGCACTGCAACAGCAGAGGCGAGTACCGCTATGAACGGTCTTATGGATACGATGG
>WGFF01000019.1 GCA_015492355.1 Deltaproteobacteria bacterium | reverse complement strand
GGCTCACATAGCCCCATAAGCCCGAGAAGCCTTTTGTTCCCATAGAGGAGAAGTAAAAAGAAAAGACCATACTCAACCCATCTTACAGATACCACATCCCTTCCCTCAAGATAGTAGAGGTAGGAGAGTAAAACGAGGCCGGTAAATACAATCCACGGAATATGAACGTAAAGACATAGAAATGGCAGTATCCAGAGGAGATACCAGGGGTCCACAACAGGGGAGAGGAGTATAACAAGACCTGTGGTAACGAGTATATTCCTTATGAGTATCCTTTCGGAAAGGTCGTCCCTGATGGCAAGATAGAGTGTAACCGCAAGTATTATCCCTGTTGTAACGACCCTCGTTACCATGATATGGTCATCCGCAATCCAAGAGATTGGTATCCTCAGTAGATCGAATGGTCCCGGGTTGAATATCCAGTATCTTGAATAGACCAGAAGACCAGTAAAGAGCCCCTCTATATCCGGTATGGAGATGGCAAAGGGAAGATAGAAAAATCCCCCAACAGCCACAACAATTACCATCCCCTTGAGCCCGATCCTCCTTGCAAACAATGGGAGGAGAAACAGGGGAAAGACCTTTGAAAGTATGGCAAGGGCAAGGGATACACCAGAAAGGAGTACCCTCTTTTTAAGGATGAGATATACAGAGAGGAGAACGAACGCCATCATGACAGGCTCGATATGTCCTGAATTGGATACCTCCTTCAGCATCATCGGATTCCAGGCATAGACAAAGACCATCTCTTTTCGCATACCGAGATGTTCGAGTATCCTGACTATGAGCCATACAACGAGTATGTTGAAGAGCGTTATAATAGATTTCATCAGGATGATGCTGTTGGGTCCCACAAGATATGCGATATAGAAGATTACCTGCGAGAAAGGGGGGTATATGGTGGGTATGTAGTTGTAGTTTATCTCAGGATATATAAGATCGTCCCTCAGGGGTTTTAGGGATATATCTGCTGGTGCGTACCTGTAGGGGTTTATACCCTCAGCAAGTACCCTTCCATCCCAGATATACCTGAAGATATCGTCATCGAGTACAGGGGCACCCGGTAGAAGGGTTACCTGAAAGAGTATGGAAAAGAGGATTATCCAGTAGAGGGTCTGTCCATCCGGTACATACCGTCCTCTCAGGAATATGCAGAGTAAATACAGATAGGGGATGAAACATAGAACAAAGGGGATGAGTCCCTTGAGCGTGGTGGTGTAGTCTTCTATGGTGTAGACCGAGAGATAGACAATCTCACTTGCAACACCTGCCCAAAGGAGGGCTGATACAGGGCTTTTGTCTGACATGCTATCAAAAATCCCTGGGCACAGCGAGCATCCTGTCGAGTGCCTTCTTTGCCCTCTTTCTTATACCCTCTGGCACGGATACTATGTTTTTCATCCCCTCGAGGCTCTCGAGTATATCCTCAAGGGTTATAAGTTTCATATTCGGACAGATTAGCGATTCAGAAGGCAGTATGAAGGTCTTATCGGGATTCTCCTTTCTGAGCCTGTAGAGTATGCCCATCTCTGTTCCAACTATGATGGTCTTCTGAGAGACCTCCCTTGCAAACCTGTACATGCCAGATGTGGAACATACATGGTCTGCAAGGTCGACCACTTCGGGTCTGCACTCGGGATGGCACACAAAGGGTGCATCAGGGTTTTCTTCCTTTGCCTTCAGCACCTCTTGTGGAGTGAGCCTTTCATGGGTGGGACAGAATCCGTGCCACCATTCCATCTCCTTGGCACATTGCCTTGAGATGTAGTGTGCAAGGTTTCTGTCAGGCACCATGTACACCCTGTCCTCTTCAAGGGAGTTTACAACCCTTACCGCATTGGCTGAGGTACAGCATATATCACTCAGAGCCTTGACCTCTGCCGATGTATTCACGTAGGCAACCACAGGCACCCCTGGTCTCTTTCTCCGCTCCTCTTCAAGGTCACTTCCTGTTATCATATCTGCCATGGGACAGCCTGCATCCATCCTCGGCAGTATGACGGTCTTTTCAGGCGAGAGTATGGACGCACTCTCTGCCATGAAGTGTACACCGCAGAAGACAATGACCCTGGCATCGGATTCTGCTGCTATCTGACTGAGACCGAGTGAGTCTCCTGTGTGGTCTGCTATCTCCTGGACCTCATCACGCTGATAGTTGTGGGCAAGGAGTATAGCCTTCCTTTCCTTCAGGAGGAGACGTATATCCCTTACTATGTCCTCTTTCTTCTCCATAGAGTCCGATTATATACAGAAATCATCCCCCATGGCAATTTAAAATTCCTTATACCCTTGCAAGGGGCATGAGTATGTTTTAGAATAGGTAATAGGTATCTC
>WGFF01000018.1 GCA_015492355.1 Deltaproteobacteria bacterium | reverse complement strand
TAGCAGACAAGATGGGATACATCCCGGAAGGCAGAGGTAAAGGCATTGTAATGTCTTTTAAGGGTTTTGTGGCTATAGATATAAACAGGTGTGCCCACCTCCTTTGCTATCCTCTCGATAGATACACCCTCTGCGTATAATCTCCTCCCCCTGTAGTTAAAAAAGTGCAAAGAAAGAAGCCTCCTTTCTTTTGTTATTCGGATGAATCCCACCTAAAAGGCGGGGCTTCACTTCTCAAAAGACCACTTCCTTTCACGGGAGTTCAAAAGGCATAGCCCCTTTTTCGGACTGAAATTTGCCTCTATACTGAGGGAAACCCCTTTTGTAAAAGGGGTTTCCCTCAAACTCCCTTCCCCAAAACTTCTAATCTAAAACCCTCTGGGAAAGGGGACAGGAAAAAAGCCTTTCCCCCTGAAAGACCTCATCAGGCGGTACAGGTGGTGCCTTCTTACCGCATCCGTATACAGACAATACAAGAAAGCATACAATAAGGAGATAGATTCTCATATTTTCATCTCCTTTTCCACCCTTTTGATGCGTTCCTTCACCCTTCTGAGGGCGGTGCCTCCGTATATGGTCTTTGTGGAGATCGAATGTTCAGGGGATACCGCCCTGAGTATATCCTCTTCAAAGAGGGTGGAAAACCTCCTCCAGTCCCTCAGGGTAAGGTCTTCAAGTGTTATGTTCTTTCTTATACAGTGGGCAACGATAGCGCCGACCTTTCTGTGTGCATCACGGAAGGGCATCCCTTTTCTTACAAGATAGTCCGCCACATCAGTGGCAGTGAGGAAACCCTTTTTTACCGCATCTGCCATGGCTTCCCTGTTTATCCTCATATCCATGAGCATGGGTGTGAGCACACGCAGCACATCCTTGACAGTATCCACTGTATCGAAAAGAGGTGGTTTGTCCTCCTGCATGTCCTTGTTGTACGCAAGTGGCAGTGCCTTCATGAGGGTGAGAAGGGTTATAAGGTTACCGTAGACCCTTGCGGTCTTGCCCCTTACAAGCTCGGGTATGTCCGGGTTCTTCTTCTGTGGCATTATGGAAGAACCTGTTGAAAAGGCATCGGAGAGTTCTATAAAGCTGAACTCCTGACTCGACCATATAATAAGCTCCTCACACAACCTCGAAAGATGCATCATGAGGATGGATGCACAGGATATGAACTCCACGATGAAATCCCTGTCGCTCACACCATCGAGACTGTTCTCTGTTACCGTTGAAAAACCGAGAATCTCTGCTACAAGGTATCTATCGAGGTTGTACGGGCTCCCTGCAAGGGCACCTGAGCCAAGGGGCATGGAGTCCACCCGCCTGAGACATGCCTCAAACCTTGCCCTATCTCTCTTGAGCATCTCGTAGTACGCAAGCATGTGGTGGCTCAGGAGTACAGGCTGCGCCCTCTGCATATGGGTGTATCCCGGCATGATACAGTCCATATTCTCCTTTGCAACCTTTACAATAGCCCTCTTGAGTTCATGGAGCAGGGAAAGGATATCCCTTATCTCATCCTTCAGATAGAGCCTCATATCGAGTGCAATCTGGTCGTTTCTCGATCTGCCCGTATGGAGCTTTCCACCAAGGGGACCTATCTTTTCTATAAGGCGCCTTTCTATAGCCATGTGTATGTCTTCCATATCGGGTGTAAAGGTGAATCTACCCTTTTCTATCTCCCTTTCTATAATAGATAGAGCCCTTGTAATCCTCTTATATTCCCTCTCTGTGAGTATCCCAGCCTTCCAGAGCGCCATTGCATGTGCCTTTGAGCCGAGGATATCCCACCTGTAAAGCCTCTTGTCAAAGGAGATGGATGCATTGAACCGTTCTGCAAGCCTGTTCGTTGGCTCTAAGAATCTTCCTGACCAGGGCTTTTTGTTCCTCATCTCTCCCCTTTCAGTTCCTCAATTATAGCCCAGTAAAGAAGGGGCAACATTATCTCGTGATGTCCTGTAAGGGATATACCCCTTCCACCTTCCTTGGTGGGTCGCCTTATAACATTTGTAAGTGGTCTGTAGTGCTGTATGAAGTCCATATTGACCGTTGTGAAGTTCCTGACCCTGTAGCCCAGGTTTCTTACGAGTGTGAGTGCCTTAAGGAAGACCTCTGGCAGTACCACCGCAGAGCCGATATTCATGTACACACCACCCTCAAGGGAGCTTATGACAGAACAGAATATCCTGAAATCCCTCATGGATGCCTCGCCTGTCTTCTGCCCGCTCATCTGCGGGTGGATGTGGAGTATGTCTGTGCCGAGTGCAACATGGACTGTGACAGGCACATCATAGAGAACACCGGCAGAAAGGATGCTCTTGTCCTTGTAAGGGTAGCGCGATCCTGCTATCAGCTCACCTATTGATCTTCCGATACCCTTTCTACTGCCCCTTTTTATGGCGTTATTCAGTATACGTCCTGTCTCCTCTGCCATACCGAAGTTACCACTCTGGAGTTCTCTATCCACGTCCTCTGATGTACATCCTGCATAGGCTATCTCGAAATCGTGGACTATACACGCCCCATTCATTGCGACCGCACTCACAACACCCCTTCTCATGAGGTCTATCACCATGGGACTCAAACCCACCTTTATCACATGCGCCCCCATGGCTATAACAACGGGCTTTCCCGCCCTGTGTGCATCTGCCACAGCCCTTGCAGTCTCCCTGAGGGACCTTACTGCAAGTACATCAGGCAGACCTTCGAGAAAATCCCTGAACGAACCACCACACCCCTCCACCTTGGCAAGGCTCTCCACACCGACCTTGCTCTTTCTCTCCTTCAGGGAGTAGGTCTTTATACCCTTTGGACTCAGGGGCTTGAACCTCACCGGGACACTTCCTCTCCAAATAGTTTCCGCTCCACAAGCTCACACAGTATATGACAGACCATTGTATGGACCTCCTGTATCCTTGGTGTGGATGTGGAGTCCACATTCAGGAGTATATCCACCTTCTGGGCGAGTCTTCCACCATCCCTGCCTGTGAGGGCTATGGTCTTTATACCCATGGAACCAGCCACCTCAACAGCCCTGACAACGTTGGTGGAACTACCACTCGTGGATATGGCAAGAAGGATATCACCCTGCCTGCCCAGTGCCCTTACCTGTTTGGAGAAGACCTCGTCAAAGGAGAAATCGTTTCCGATACTCGTAAGCACAGATGTATCCGTTGTAAGGGCGATGGCAGGGAGGGGGGGTCTTGTGAGTTCAAAACGATTCACAAATTCCCCTGCAAGGTGCTGGGCATCAGCAGCAGACCCACCATTGCCTGCTATAAGAAGCCTTCCATCCTGTTTGAATGTATCCACTATGAGGTCTACGGACCTCAAGATAAGGTTGATATTCTTAGTGGATGAAAAAAAACCCTCCTTTACAGAGAGGCTCTCCTTTACAGCCCTTTTTATTATCCCTTCCATATCAACGATACCCTGGATTTTTGATATTAACTTCTGAAAGAAATGATTGTCAAGTCTTTAAATCAGGTGGGTTTCTAATGGATTGATTCCTGCGGTCTGTCCCGTCATGTGGGGAAAGAATCCTTGAGAGAGTCCTCCCATGAGAACCTCAAGCCCGCCTCTTTGATGGGATTCAGGATACCTTTCCATGCCTGCAGAAAGGACGACCTTTACTTAGATGAGGAATCTTCCGTTTTTCTGAATCAGCCTGCCATCTATGTATATGGCACCATTTCCCCTGAGGTCTTTGATCATATCCCAGTGTATTGCGGATCTGTTCCTGCCACCTGCTGACCTGTAGGACTTGCCCACCGCAAGATGTACAGTACCACCTATCTTTTCATCAAATAGTATATCCTTTGAGAACCTCTTTATCCCGTAATTGACCCCTATGCCGACCTCTCCCAGATATCTTGCCCCCCTGTCTGTGTTCAGCATGGCGTACAAAAAATCCTCGTTCTTGTCCGCCCTTGCATCGACCACTCTACCCTTTTTGAACCTGAGCCTTATACCTGTAACCTCACGTCCCTGATATATGGCTGGCATTTCAAAGTAGATATATCCCTCTGCAGAACTCTCAAGGGGTGATAAAAAGACCTCTCCATCGGGCATGTTCCTCTCACCATAACATGGGATGGCTTTCCTCCCGGTTATACCGATGGTGATATCCGTATCCCTGCCCACTATCCTTATCCTGCTACCCCTGTCGAGGAGTCTTTTGAGTTTCATCTCTCTGCTCTTTACCTTCTTCCAGTCTATATTTGTCGCCCTGTAAAGGAAGTCCTCGTATTCCTCAAGGCTCATGTCAGCCTCCTGGGCAAGTGCATTGGTGGGAAAGTTGCACAGCACCCATCGCTTTGTGTTGACTATCACATCGCTTATGGGTTTCAGGGCCTTGCTTCTGAGACCTATAAGCCCGGGGTCTATACCTGAAAGTCCCTTCTTGTTCACAGGTGCCCTTATGTTTATGACACAATCGACGTTCCTTGCCTCGTAGAGTCTGGTCCTTGGAAGGTGCATTATCTGTGTCCTTGAGGCTGTTGTATAGAATATGTTTAGAGTCTCCTCGAAGGATATACTCGTAAGGGGATGTCCGCCCCGTTTGAGTACCTCCCTGAAGAGTTCCAGGACAAGGGGTTTTGCGAGCTCAGAGGACGCACTTATAAGTACGGTCTCGCCCCTCTTTACATTGAGGGAATGACCAACGAGTATGGATGCAAGCCTTCTTATCCTCGGATCAGCCATGTGGTCTGCTCATGTAAGTCTGATTCACATAACATCAGTAAAGACCCCAATCAGTGAAGCCCGTACTTCTCTGCCAGAAGCCTTCTGAATCTCCTGCCGTAGATAAGTTCAAAGGTACTCTCCTTTCCTGGAAAGAGTCTGAGTGCAAACCCCCTGAGAGAGGCGATGGTTCTTGTAGCCTCCTGGAGGGACATATCCGTATTCATTATCAACAGCATGGTGAGGTCTGCAAGCCTCTGAAGGTAACGTATCTTTCTGTTCTCTTCCCTTATCTCTTCCTTCGTTGCCATCTCTGCCTCACAGACGCGCCCCCTGAAAGGTATTCCTCTGTTCGAGTCTCCTTATAATACCCTCTATAATCTCCTGTTTGCCCGCACCCCACAGTGGGGCTACAAGGAACCTCCCTGGCACATCCCCCACAAGCCTGTGAACAACCGTATGGGGTTTTAAAAGTTCGAGACATTCTACCACGAGATCTATATACTCTTCAAGTTCGAGCACCCTTACCCTGCCACTCCTGTACATCCCTTCAAGGGGTGTACCCCTTATAACCTGCAGATGGTGGAACTTGACACCCCATACACCCTTACAGGAGAGATATCTCATGGTGTTGAGCATATCCTTTCTTGTCTCACCTGGCAGACCGAGTATCACATGGGCGCATACCTGTATGCCCCGTTCATGCGCCATATCCACTGCCCTTGAAAAGTCCTCGACCGTATACCCCCTGTTAATAAGCCTCAGTGTACTGTTACTGGCTGATTGAAGCCCGAGTTCGAGCCAGAGGGGCTTTTCCTTTTTGATCTCCACCAGGAGGTCGAATATCTCCTCGTCCACACAGTCGGGTCTTGTGGATACAGAAAGAATAGCAACATCGGGATGACGGAGGGCTTCGGTGTACAGGTTTTTGAGGTGTTGGGGGTTACTGTATGTACTGGTATTCACCTGAAAATAGGCTATGACCTTGGTTGTACGGTACCTCTTCCTTATCCTCTCTATCCCCAGGTCTATCTGCTCTGTAACGGTCATTCCCTGTTCCACACCGCGGGGGATGAGGGTAGAGGGTTCACAGTATATACATCCCCCTGAACCCTTTGTACCGTCCCTGTTCGGGCAGGTGAATCCACAGTACAATCCCACCCTGAACGCCCTGTAGCCAAGGTGTTCCCTCAGGTAATCTGAAAGGGAATAGTAGCGAGTGGTCCTGCGGGTCATAAACCAACCTTGAAACCGGTATCTATCCTGAGGGAAACCCCTTTTGTAAAAGGGGTTTCCCTCACACTCCCTTCCCCAAAACTTTTAATCTAAAGTCTTCTGGGAAAGGGGTCTGGTAAAAACACCATCCTGTGACTTACATCACAGAACTGTACCTTTGGCAGATGGTATAAAAGAGTCGTACTTAATGAGATAGTTATAGGGCTTTGCCCCCTTAAACTTCTCCCTCCTTTAAAGCCCCCAGGGTCAGGTCTTCCAGAGACCTGACCCACCCACCTTTTTAGACCCACGATGAGTGCAGGTAGAAAAACAGAAAAAGTCTCTATGAAGACCCGGGACATCAAAGGCCGAGACGCTTGGCAAGGAGTCCCAGGAACTTATTTATGGGATTGCTTCTTGGCAGAAAGGGAATAATGGGCTTACGACGGATGCCGAGTTTTTTTATCTCTTCTATTAGCCCTGGATGACTGCTATCGAAGGCAAGCCCTCTTCTGAAAGCCTTTATAGCAGTAGCCTTCTGTCCATTGAGGAGGAATATCCTTCCGAGATTGCAGT
>WGFF01000017.1 GCA_015492355.1 Deltaproteobacteria bacterium | reverse complement strand
GACCAGAGTGGCAGATTCCTCAATAGATTTGAGGGTTTGCCTTATTAGATTCAAAGGGGCTATGGCTCAAGCTGTAGCCCCTTTTGTATGTGCTAATTCAGACTGTCTCAACAGTGGGGTTCATCCCAGTGAGTGCAATAAATTATGATAAATCACTCCCTGTAGCAGGAGCCCCTCTCTACCTGGACCTCACGGTCCGGATAATGGTGGATGTATCGCATCGCCATAGAGATGGTCTTCCACCATAAGCCTCTGAAGCGCGTATATATATCAACCCCTCCATGGACAAGCCGTGTAGCAAAGTATGCCTGAGATCGTGGAACCTGAAGTCTCTATACATGCCCTTTTAAGGACGTTGGATAAATGATTTTATATCAATGCCACTTTCTATTATAGTGGCAGTAAACCTTATCCTTTCCTGAACACCACCACACTGAGTGGTGGTAGGGTAAGATTGAGGGAATAGGGGCGTCCGTGGAAGGGAATACTATCCGCGGTACAGCCACCCATGTTACCTGCACCACTTCCACCATACTCAAGGGCATCACTGTTCAAGACCTCTATCCACCTGCCACTGTCTGGAACACCTATCCTGTAATCCTTACGCACAACCGGGGTGAAGTTGAAGACAAAAAGTAGCACATCTTCTTTCTTCCTTCCCTTCCTGAGGAAACTTATAATACTCCTTTCCCAGTCATGGAAATCTATCCATTCAAAGCCAGAGATATGGAAGTCGAGCTCATACAAGGAAGGCTCGCTCCTGTAGAGGTTATTGAGGTCTCTTATCCATCTCTGCATGCCCCTGTGGTAGTTGAACCTGAGTACATGCCACTCAAGGCTCTCTTCGTGGCACCATTCCCTTACCTGACCGAACTCCCCACCCATGAACAGGAGTTTTTTCCCTGGATGACCGTACAGGTATCCTGCAAGGAGTCTAAGATTTGCAAACCTCTGCCACTCATCCCCTGGCATCTTACCTATGAGCGAGCCCTTTCCATGGACCACTTCATCATGGGAAAGGGGCAGGACGAAGTTCTCAGAAAAGGCGTACCATAGACTGAAGGTAAGGAGGTTGTGATGGTATTTTCTGTAGATGGGATCCTTTGAAAAATATTTCAGTGTGTCGTGCATCCATCCCATGTTCCATTTCATGCCGAAACCGAGCCCCCCTGTATAGGTTGGTCTCGATACCATGGGCCAGGCAGTAGATTCCTCTGCTATGGTCTGTACATCGCCGAAGTTACGGTAGATTGTCTCATTCAATCTCTTTATGAACTCCACTGCCTCAAGATTCTCCCTGCCTCCGTATCTGTTGGGTATCCATTCGCCATCATCCCTTGAATAATCGAGATAGAGCATGGAGGCAACACCATCCACCCTCATACCATCTATATGGTATTTCTCGAACCAGAAGAGGGCACTGCTTATGAGAAAAGACCTGACCTCGTTCCTTCCATAGTTGAATATCCTGCTCTTCCATTCAGGGTGATATCCCTTTCTCGGGTCTTCGTGTTCATAGAGATGGGTACCGTCGAAGAACACAAGCCCGTGTCCATCATCTGGAAAGTGTGAGGGTACCCAGTCGAATATAACGCCTATTCCGTTCTGATGGAGGGTGTCTATGAGGTACATGAGGTCCTGTGGGGTACCGTATCTGCTCGTGGGGGCAAAGTATCCTGTAATCTGATAGCCCCAGGAACCATAAAAGGGATGTTCCATCAGTGGAAGGAACTCCACATGGGTAAAGCCCATCTTCTTTACATACTCCGCAAGATAGGGTGCAATCTCTCTGTAGGTAAGGTACCTTCCCCCTTCTTCGGGAACGCGCCGCCATGAGCCAAGATGGACCTCATATATGGATATGGGGCTATGGAGGGAGTTTTTGTGCCTTCTCTGCTCCATCCATTCCGAGTCCTTCCAGTCATATTCTGTATCCCATACAATGGATGCGCTCCTGGGTGGTACCTCCCAGAGGAAGGCAAAGGGGTCTCCCTTGTCCTGGCAGTGCCCCCTGTACCTGGACAGGATATGGTACTTATAGAGGTCTCCCTTTTTGACCCCTGGTATAAATCCCTCCCATATACCAGACCCATCATCTCTCTGTCTGAGGGGGTGGGTGGTTCTATCCCAGTTGTTGAAGTCTCCTATGACCGTTACCCTTTGTGCATTGGGTGCCCATACGGCAAAGTATGTACCATCCTCTACCGTGTGTGAGCCGAGTTTCTCGTGGAGCCTGAAATGGTTACCTTCCTTGAAGAGATATATATCGTAATCAGAAAGAAGGCTCACATCGTATGAAACATTCACCTCTCTGTACCTCCATTTTGCCTGTATTCTGAGGGAAACCCCTTTTGTAAAAGGGGTTTCCCTCAAACTCCCTTCCCCAAAACTTTTAATCTAAGGTTTCTTGGGAAAGGGAACAGGGG
>WGFF01000016.1 GCA_015492355.1 Deltaproteobacteria bacterium | reverse complement strand
TCCTTTATCATCGGGGTGTATCCCATGGTGGGCTCCAGAGACACAGAGTGGCTATCCCCCATAACAAAGGTGTTTTCCCCTGCCCTCTTTCCCAAAGAACTTTTAGATTAGAAGTTTTGGGGAAGGGAGTTTGAGGGAAACCCCTTTTACAAAAGGGGTTTCCCTCTATCTTCACCTGTGAAACCCTGTCTTGTGGGTGGGGAGATTCACAATGGTGTTTATATTCCCATGGAGATTTTATATAATATAGACCGTCGAAGGGGGGATTTACAGGGGGCTCGATCCTTTCCTGTTACTCTTCCTCAGGGGCTTTTTCCTGTAGAAGGACAAAAACTTGCGGAGGTTTGCGAGGGTTGTGAGAAAGGTCTTCCAGATAGTGCTCTTCGTTGTTCTCCTCTCTCTTTTCCTGTCACCTTTTGATACCATTCCTGGCACACTGCCTTCGAGGATAGCGGTCCTGCCAGCCCTTGGCAAGGGCGATGATAGAGACCGTAAAGAGATACGCACCACCATTGCCAACCATCTGAGTGTGAAGCGATATGAGGATATGGAACTTACTGACGTGGACTTCAAGCTCCTCGAACTTGAAAAATCCACAGGCAGAAAATGGAACGACCTTCCCCTTGAGAAGGTGGGAGAGGCCCTTGGTGTGGATGGTCTGGTCCTGGTAGATGTGCTCGGTATCAACAAGGTATATGCGGTTGCCTATGCCCATGTGAGCATAGAGGTAAGGCTCAAGCTCTTCGATGTGAAGACCCGCAGGGTGGTCTGGGAGAAGGTCTCCTCTGCAACGAACAGGGGTGGAGGGGTGCCTGTAACACCACTGGGGCTTATAAGTTCTGCCATATCGAGTGCCCTGGTGCTGAGGGAGTCGAGCAAGATCGCTGTGATGGATGAACTGGCAAGGGAACTCCTCAAGGATATGCCAGAGCCAGAAGGGGGTCGCAGGAAGGTACTCCTTACAGCGGTGCATTCAAACGCCCCTCAGAGGCTGTTCGGGAGGGGTGATGAGATAGTGCTTTCCATAGAGGGAGAGAAGAACAAGGTTGCATCCTTTGATATAGGGGATTTCAAAAAGGGTATTCTCATGCATGAGATGGAGCCTGGAAAATACGTGGGCAAGTATGTGGTAACCACGAGGGATGGAGAGGTAAGGGATCAGACCATAGTTGCCTACCTGAGTGATCCAGACTCAAAGGCAGAGACAAAGTGGATCGTCCCCTGGCCCATAACCATAGATACAGTGCCACCTGAGGGTGTTACAGGGCTCAGGGCAAGGGCAGTATCAGATGGTATACGTCTTGTGTGGGACGCCATTGCAGACGAGGATGTAAAGGGCTATGTGGTGGAGAGGAGTACCCTTGAAAGACCTGTCTTTGAAAGGATAGGAGAGACATCCATACCAGAGTACATGGACACCACCGTAGAACCCGACATGGCTTACTACTACAGGGTAAGGGCGGTTGATCTTGCAGGGAACCGGTCTAGGGCAGTGGAGGTCAAGGTCTCTTCGGTAAAGGCTGGTCCAACGGAGCTCAAGGGTGATATATCAGAGGATACGGTACTGTACAGCATAGGAAGCCCCTATATAATCTCACAGCCCATCAGGGTGCTCAAGGGGGTAACCCTCACCCTTGAGCAGGGTACAACCGTTGAGTTCATGGAGAAGGGCTCCATACAGAGTTACGGGAGCATAATAGCCAGGGGCAAGGAGGATGTACCTGTTGTGATAAAGGGCAGGGGGTGGTCCATCAGGATGGAGGATGCAGGAAGGTCTGTACTTGAATGGGCAAGGCTCGAAGGGGCAGAGACTGCCCTGTGGGTTACATCATCTAAGCTGGTCCTCAGGAACGTAAGCATAGTAGATTCAGAACGATGTATAACCCTCAGGAACGGTTCAACCCTTGAGATAAAGGACTCCTCCATACTCAACTGCAAACACGGGATAGAAGCATCGGAATCCAGGGTGGTGGTGGATGGTGTGGTGTTCAGGGGCAATGGAACCGCACTGTTCGTGGACAATCTCTCATCCCTCGAATTCATAAAGGGTACCATGGAGGACAATACCTTTCATATAAAGACCCTTGTGCCTGTGAGGATAAAGGCTATCTCCTTTGGTGAAAAGGATATCTACAGTGTGGTGACACGTATGCAGGGCGAGATTTCTGTGGACGATGTCAATGGTTCTGGAAGGACACTCGAGGAGATGAAGGATGAATGGGTGGCAAGGATGACCCAGTCTCTATCCAGGGACCTTGCAGAGGAGAGGTTTGACAGTGCCATAGATATCACAAAGAGGATACTCAGCATAAAAAGGGATAGGGGGGAAAAGTTTATCCCCCTTCTTGCCTATGCCTACACCAGAAAGGGCAGGAAGGACAGGGCACTCTCGCTCCTTGCGGGTAGGGATGACCTCTACAGTGTTCTTCTGAGGCTCTACATAACAGGCGAAAGAACAGTACCCCCAGGGCTTGAAGATGAGGTGGAGGGTGTGGACGTGTACCTTGTGGATGTGGGGCTTCCAGGGGGGGCGTTCAGCCTTGAGAGTGCCATATACAAGAAGGCTCTCAAAAAGGCTATGAAGGATGCCTTCTTAAGCCTTGTGGAAGACCCTGCAAGGTCGCACTGGGAGGCATTCGAGGAGAAGGTTCTACCCTCCTCCAAGAAGTACTACCTTGGACACTATGTATTGTCCCAGAGGGAGACAGACGGGTATTTTGTCTTCAATGTGGTAACGTTCCTCGATACAGGGAGGCTTAAGAGATCGCTCGAGGTGATGGGGCTTGTAAGGGAGAAGAAAGGGCACAGGCTCAAGGTCGCACTCATCACAAAGAAGGGAACAGACCTTACAAGAAAGGCGCTTCTCAAGGACCTGCAGGATATGGGCTTTGTCGCAGAGGATATGGGCGTGGGCGAACTCGACCCAGCATTGATGAAAAAGACAAGGGGGGCGGTGGTCGTACAGATAAAGGAGGAACCAAAGGTAAGTGGCAATGTGCTCGGCTCGAAGTTCAAGAGCATAGAAGGTACACTCGAGTTCTCCATACTCAACGGTAACAACGGCATAGTGCTTTCCAGGCTTACAAGGTCCTACACCCTTGTACACCTCAACGAAGGGGTAGGCAAGGAACTGGCAATAAAGAAGGCATACGAGAAGGCACTCACCACCCTTGCAGAGACCATCGTAGATATCGAGACACGGATGGGTGAGGAGATTGCCTCAGGCGCACTCCCGCCCATAGAGATATCCTTCATAGATACAAGGGAGGTCTTTTCCAATATATATAAACTATACGCAGAGGAGCCTGTTGGTACACTCTCCATAAAGAACAACACAGAGATGGCGATAAAGAAGATAAAGGTGAGTCTTTCTGTTAAGGGCTACATGGACTATCCCACAGAGATAGTGGTCGATGAGGTTGGACCGGGTGAGAGGAAGCTTGTGCCTGTGAGGGCTGTGTTCAACAACAGGATACTCGAACTCACAGAGAACACCCTGCTCCAGTCGGAGATAAAGGTTACCTATATGGACGAGGGCAGGGAGAATGTGGTGAGGCTGAGACAGCCCATCCAGGTCTATGAAAAGCATGCCCTTGTGTGGGACGACAAGGGCAAGGTCGCAACGTTCATAACCGCGAGGGACCCTGTGGTGGCTGGTTTTGCAACGAAGGCTGTAAGGGAATACAACTATCCCTATCTCAACCAGGCTATGGTGAAGGCGAGGGCTGTGTTCGGTGCAATGGGTGTACTGGGTATAAAGTATGTACCAGACCCAACACCCTATTCCATGGTGTCGAGTGTTACGACCATCGTGGACAACGTACAGTACCCCAGGGAGACACTCGCCCGCAAGGCAGGCGATTGTGATGACCTTGTAAGCCTCTTCGGTGCTGCCCTCGAAAGTCTCGGTATAAGGGTGATACCCATAGATGCCCCTGGACACCTGTTCATCATGTTCGATACATCGGTGCCAGAGAGCCTCGAGGATGAGTTTGGTTTTCCAAGGGAGAGTTATGTGATCCATGACGGCACCATCTGGATACCCTTTGAGACGACCCTTGTGGGTTCGTCCTTTACGCTCGCATGGGAGAAGGGTGCAAAAAACCTCCGACAGTGGAAAGACCGTGTGAAGTTCATAGACCCGAGGAAGGTATGGGAAAGGTACAAGCCTGCCACACTCCCTCCAGATGAATTCAAGATAGATATAGGCATGGACGATATAGAGAGAAAGTTCGGCGGTGAACTCGACGAACTCAAAAAGAGACGGGTCAACTTCCTTGCAAAGAGGCTCGGAAGGCTCGGTGACTATGGACTGAGACAGGCACTCATACTGTACGGTGAGAATGGTATGGTGGATGAGGCATTCGAGATCGCGGAAAGGCTCATGGAGAGGTATCCTTACGATCCGTCCCTTCTCAACAACATGGGCAATCTCTACTACATCAGGGGAGACCTGGAGAGTGCGCTCGAAAGCTACCAGCGTGCACTCCAGTACTCGCCATCCGATGCAGGTATACTCGTCAATATCACAAGGATATATCTCAAAAGGGGCGAACGCCTGAAGGCAAAGGAGACCTTCAGAAGGGCTATAAGCCTCGATCCAGGGATAAAGGAGAGGTACCTAAAACTCTCTGTTCAGGTAGAGGGATAGATTGGACCGATAAATCTTACACCCCTCCATTTCCAAAAGCATCGAGTAAGATACTTATGGAAAGGGGTAAACCAG
>WGFF01000015.1 GCA_015492355.1 Deltaproteobacteria bacterium | reverse complement strand
CCCTTAAGGGAGCGCTGAGGAAACTACATGTCCTTATCCATCGAGTTATAACCTTAGTAAAAAATCTCTATCGAACACAAACAGACCCTTGTAGACCATTCACCTGCAAGGTGGGGTTTCACATCCTTAATGGGTTTTCACCCCACAAGACCACCATACATCCATCCATAAAAATGGGTATTCCAAAGGGCATCCCTTCTCCTTTAAAACAGTGCCTCAAGCAGAAGGGAAGAGGGCTGACAGGGTAGCCCTCACATCCATCCAGTCTATCCTTAGAAGTTGGTGACCTGGATACCGAAACATTAATCAAAACATTAGACAAAATCCTTAAAATGGGTTAAAATCACAAAAAGTTTTTTTCTGGAGGCAGGGTATGGGAGCACATGTGAGGTTTCTTCTAACCTTTTTGTACCTTTTATTCCTGATCCCCCATGTATATGCCCAGGATGAGTCTGTGCATACTGTGGAGGCAAAGGGTGTGGGGATTGTGGTGGACAACAATACAGCCCTTGCAAGGGACGATGCAATAAGGGATGCCCTGAGGAAGGCGGTGGAACAGGCGGTCGGCACCCTTGTATCGTCCGAGACCATGGTGGAGAATTTCCAGGTATTGAGCGATAACATATATACAAAGACCCGTGGTTACATAAAGAACTACAAGGTGCTGAGTGAATCCAAGGCAGACAACCTCTATCAAGTGGTTGTACGTGCAACTGTCGCCATGGGGTCTCTCAAGGACGACCTCGATGCCATAGGGCTCCTGCACAAGAAGGTGGAAAAACCACGGGTGCTTTTCATGATAGCCGAACAGAACATAGGGCAGAAGTACTATATCTTCTGGTGGTCATGGTGGGGAGGTGGCAAGAGTGAGTTCGTGGGAGAGAGTTACGACCTGAGTGTGACAGAGACAACCCTGAAGGATATCTTCCTTGAAAAGGGTTTTAACGTGGTCGATATTATCGGGAGCCAGGAGAGGATAGAGATATCCAATGCCTTCAGGGTCGCAGACCTCACCGATGATGGTGCACGGAGCATAGCACGCAAGCTCAATGCGGACATTGTAATAAGGGGCAAGGCTTTTGCAAAGGAAGGTCCGCGCACACCCGGAAGTTCGGTCGGCTCGTATCTGGCGGATGTAACAGCCCATGCCATAAGGGTTGATGATGGAAGGGTGCTTGCGTCAGGACGGGGACACGGTGTGGCAAGGCATGTGTCAGAGGTTACAGGTGGTACAAAGGCGCTCGAAAGGGCAGCAAAGGACCTCGGTGAGAAGATGGTGGAAAAGATACTGGCAAAATGGTCTTCTGGTACGGACATAATAAAGATAACCATAAGGGGCATTACAAGCTACAAAACCCTCTCCCGTTTCAAGAACATACTCAAGACCCGTATAAGGGGTGTGGAGGAGGTCTACCAGAGGAAGTTCGAGGGCGGTGAGGCAGTGCTCGATGTGGAAGCCAGTGTAACCGCACAGAGGCTGGCTGATGATATCGCAAGAATAGAGGAGATACCCCTTGATGTAACCGGTACAACCGTAAACACCATAGATATAAGATTTTGAAAAATGCGCTACCTGCGGATGACAGTATCCTGTTCTGGTAAGATGGGGCTTCAGGGGATATACACCTTAAGTAAGAAAGAAATTATCCACGGAATCATAACCTCGGGAGGCTCTGTATGAAAAGATACCTTCTTCTGTTTACAGCTGTTCTGTTCCTTTCCCTATCTGCCTGCACCATGGTTCCCACGATCCCGCCGAATCCATCCAATCCTGTCTATACAGTCGCAGTACTACCTGTTTACAATGCAACCACTGATGTTGAAGCACCACAGATGGTAAGGGAGGCATTCGCAGAGAGGATTCAAAACTATCACTACTCCATAAAGCCCATAAACGAGGTCGATCAGATACTGAGAAACCAGATGGGTATCACACTCGGTGGTCAGCTCGAGATGACCACCCCTCAGAAACTCGGAGAGACACTCGGTGTGGATGGTCTTATCTACGGCTATCTCCTGAATTTTGACGATATCACAACAGGTGTGTACAATGTAAAGAAGGTAAGGGCAGGGTTCAAACTCGTCCATGCAAAAACAGGCAGGATTATATGGGCGAGGGGACAGGGGGTTAAGAGCGAACTTACAAGCGGGGGACTTCTGGGTACGGGAGTGGCACTTGCAAGGGATGTACAGGACAGACAGGAGGGCATGGAACCCTTCAAGTCTATCAAGGGGATAGAGAATATACCAGGGCTTGGAGACTGGCACCTCCTCGAAAGACAGACAGAGCAGTCCATAGGGGATGCGGCGATCATCTCCCTCGGTGGAAAACTCATCGGGAAGGCACTCGGTGTGCATCTCAAGTACGAAACAGACAGGATGCTCGATATGATACTTGTGGACTTCCCTGCTGGTCCAGGGGCACCAGTAGGTGTTGCTGTTTTGGAGGAGCCGGTCTTACCAGGGATGCCACCCATGCCAGAGATATCCATCCCTCAACCAGCGATGCCACAGTTTGGGATCACTGGATATATGGATTTCGGTGACAGGGACTTCACCGCCATAATGAAGATAACCACAATAGATGTGCACAGGGGCGGGAAACAGACCTACACCGCAAGGATAGCAAGGCGTGGGGATAATTTCAGGAGTGAATACAACATGAGAGACATTGTGGACGACCCAAAAGCCCTTCCACCTGGAATGGGGATGGTCGTCTCCATAGTAAAGGAAGGGGCTAAAAAGAACTATACCCTCTACCCCGAAAAGAAGAAATACATCGAGACAGAACTCACCGACACAGAGGAAGAAGAGCCGAATGTGGAAAGGAAATTGGTGGGTGAAGAGCAGGTAGACGGTCACCCATGCAAGAAATACAGGGTAAGGGTTACAGACAAAGATGGTACGATTAGCGAGGGATACGTGTGGGAGGCAGAGGACCTCGGTGGTTTTATCATAAAGGGGGACTTCGAGGAAGAGGGGATAAGAACTATCATGGAGATGAAGAACGTAAAACTCATAACCCCACCAGCAGAGCTCTTTGAGATACCACCTGGCTACAGGATGGTATCTGGTATGATGGATATAGTAACAGAGGAGTAACCTTCCGGGAGAAAATCCAGGAGCGGGATTCTCCCTTTGTGTAAGAGGCCTTGGGCTCCATACCTTTTGAGGGAGTCTGGGGGGAGGATTGTTCTGGAAGGAGGTTTTTCCCCTCAAAAAAATCACAAACCAAGGAGGTAGCAGGTTATGAGATTCACTTTGGGTCCTGTATTCAAGAGAATCTTTTTCCTCATATCACTCATCTGCACGGTGTACATAACAGGTGGTTGTGCCCCGAAGATGATGGGAGAGGTCAAGCAGGATGTAACAATTACAGGAGAGACCCAGAGGCTTGAGAAACTCGGTTTAGAGTACAGTGGTCCGCAGTACACCATAGCAATACTCAAGTTCGAGAACAAGACCCCGAGCAAGGTTCTCGGTGTTGGAGAGGCTGCAACAGAGATACTCCGTACCATATTAAAACAGGCTGGGCTTGAGCCCATAGTGCTTACAGAGGATGAGATGCGCCAGCAGGAAAGGCTCATAGAGCTCCAGCAGACCGGTGCGCTCAAGGTGGGCAAGAAGGATGCAGCAGAGGGATTCGAATCCGTGGACTTCAGGATATCCGGTGCTGTAACCGCCTATTCCGAGCTTGAGGAAGGTGCGGATTATCTCGTTGCAAAGAGCAAGGTACAGGTTGCAAGGGTACAGGTGGACTATGCCCTTGTGGATGTTGCAACAGGAAAGAGCCTGCTTGCAGAATCCGGTATGGGTGAGTACAGGAAGAAAACAGGCGGTATCCTCGGGCTTGGAGCCAAGTCCACCTACGATGTGGGCTTGAGGGATGGTGCCCTGAGGGACGCACTCACCAAGGCAATGACACGGATGCTGGAAAAACTCAATGCCCTTCCCTTCAGGAGCAGGATACTCCTTGTGGAGGATGGTACGGTCATTATAAGGGCTGGCACAAAGAGCAGACTGTCTACAGGTACGGTGCTGGGTGTGTACAGACCTGGTAAGGAACTCGTCGATCCGGACACAGGAAGGGTCATTGGAAGGAGGGAGAAGAAGATAGGTGAGATAGTCATCACCTCTCACCAGAGCGACAGGATATCCGAGGCAAGTGTAAAGACTGGTGTAGGTTTTAAGGTGGGTGATGTGGTCAAAGTCATAAGGTAGGAGGTCTTTCTATGTTTTTCAAGAACCGCTCTACAAGGATACTCATTCTTTTTGCTGGATTCCTTGCGATGGTATCCGGCTGTGCAAAGCCTGTTCCAAGGTGTACAGCCCCGGAAGACAACCCTGTACATCACTACCTGAGGGGGATGGAACTACTCGAACAGGACAGGATAGACGATGCAAGGGCTAAGTTCGAGAGGGCTATCTACTGTGAAGAGAGGTTCGGTCCTGCCCATGCTGGTATCGCCATAGTGGATGCCCTCAGGGCACAGGCTAAGAAAGAGCCTGGATACAGACAGGTGGATACAGAAAAGGCCTTTGAGCACCTCAAACACGCCTACAAGTACTCAAAGACCGATGAGCACGAGTTCATATACAACGTTGCAGGCATGAGGGTCTATACCATCCTCAAAACGGATGACTGGCTCGATGACGTGAGGTCCCACTACAAGAAGGCAAAGAGGCTCGATGTGGATGAAAGAAAACTCGTCTACTATCAGGGTGTTGAGGCTGCGGACTATTTCATGGGTATTGCCTATCTCGAGGCAAGGGAGTTCCAGAAGGCAAGGGATAGATTCAGCGATGTGCTATCAGCAAAGAGGGAGAGTAAATGGCATGAGCCTGCCGACAGGATGTGGAAGAAGGTGGACAAGATAGTAAGGGCAATGGCAGGTATTACTGTCGGCGATGTGGGAAAGGAGATAGCGGTAAAGGACGAGGTCACAAGGGGAGATATAGCAGCACTCCTTGCTGATGAACTCAAGATAGACAAACTCTTCGCAGGCAGGATACCCATAAAATCAGAGATAAAGAAACTCAAGCCTGAGTTCGTACCTGCCGATATAATGAATCATCCCTTCAAGGAAGAAATACTCCTCATGATGAAGTGGGGTGTGAGGGGACTTGAACCACAGTACGACGAGACCACAAAGGCATATCTCTTCAGACCTGACAAGGGCACTACAAGAAAGGAGTTCGCCCTTGTGCTGGAGGATGTACTCATAAAACTTACCGGTGACGAGGGCTTGGCTACGGCATTTTTTGGGCACAGCAAGTCTCCCTTTCCTGATGTGCCACCGACAGTTGCATGGTACAATGCGATTATGAACGTCACCACCAGGAATCTCATGGAGGCAGACCTTTCTGGAGAGTTCAGACCTGACGACCTTGTTGACGGTGCAGAGGCGATACTTGCCATAAGGGTTCTGAAACAGAGGATGAATATCTATTAACTCAAGGAGGCAATAGATGAAGAGACTATTCCTGGTTTTATTGATAATACTCTTACCGCTTGCAGGTTCAACCCGTGCCCAGATGGGAGGAGACCTTCCATCTGTCACAACGGATCCATCCCAGGCGTTTGTATCCGGCTCCATAGTTGTAAAGGGTGAGGGTGCAGCACCAGCGGACAGACCCCTGTCTCCAGCCCAGAAGAGGATACTCGCCCTCAGGGCGGCAAAGGTTGTTGCACTGAGGGAGGCTGCGGAGGTGCTGAACGGTGTGTCCGTATACGGAGAGACACAGGTGGTCGATGCAGCAGCCCAGTCCGATACCATAAGGGCGACTGTTCAGGGGCTTGTGAAAGGGGCACAGGTGATAAAGGAAGCCTATGACCCTGTAAGCGAGTTTGCAGTGGTGTATGTATCCATACCACTTACCGGTCCCAACGGGCTTATGGCACGCCTTCTGCCTCAGGTGATGCCGAGCATACCGCCTGCTGGACCCCTGTATCAGCCACAGCTTCCACCTGCAAGGGCTCTGCCCAATCACGATGGTCTCATACTGGATGTGAGGGCTCACCCCTTCAGACCAGCGCTCATAAACAGGATACTCACCAAGAACGGCGAGGTGATATACGACCCCACAAAGGTCGCCCAGGAGATACTCGTTGAAAGGGGTGCCGCAGAGTATACAAACGATATCGGCAAGGCAAAGGCTATACTCGGTGAGAGAGGGGCAAACAACCCACTTGTGGTCAAGGCAGAAGGGCTCGTAAGATCAACGGATGTAAAGGTATCTCCTGATGATGCAAGCGTGATATTCGCATCCAACCAGAAGACGAACTTCCTCGAAGGTGCAAAGGTGGTGTTCGTGCTCAAGTAGAAACCCTGTCTCTGAGTCCCGCTGAAAAAGGAACACAGGTAAAGATTTTTACCAGGCAGTAACAGGGAGAAAGGTCTTTTCAAATCAAACAGGAGGTCTTAAAAGGTGAAGAGGACATTAAGGGTAGTATTCCTATTTGCAACCGCCTTCATCCTTTTCAGTGGTTCAAGGGCGTATGCGCTGGTGGATCTCGAGGGCAGGTACTGGTTTACAGACATGGATGCAAGCCTGCGTATCTCTGAGGGGAGTGTAATAGGTACGGATATAGATGTTGTGGATGACCTCGGTGTGGATGACAAAAAGAACTTCTGGGAAGGAAGGATTACCCTTGAGCTGGGAAATCACAAGATAAGATACGGTTTCACATCCTTCAGCTGGGATGGCAAAAAGACGATAACAAAGAGCATAGTATTCGCTGGCAAGACCTACACCGCATCCACATCCGTGGAATCGAGTCTCGATATAGTGTATCACCGTGTCGGTTATGAGTATGACTTTATCGACACCCTCGACAATCGTATCGGTGTGATACTGGAAGTAAAGTATTTCGATATAGACTCAGCCCTCAAGGCATCGGCACTCGGATACGATGAGTCAGAATCCCTCGGTGTACCCCTCCCTGCGGTTGGTGTTACTGTTCAGGTGGGGCTACCCTTTCTCCTTACAGTGGGTGGAGAGATTACAGGCATAACAGTGGGCAGTCAGGGATATCTCGTGGATGGGGAGGCTGGTGTTAATTTCAAACCCATACCCCTTTTGACCATTACAGGTGGCTACAGGTATCTTACACTCCATGTGGAGAATGAGGACGACGAGGGAGATTTTACATTGAGCGGACCTTACATAATGCTCAGGGCTGATTTCTGAAAATAGACCTTTTTGTGTGGAAAGGGTCAGGTGGCTGAAGGTTACATCGAATCAAAGGGGACCTCTCTGGAGAGGATTCCCCTTTCTTTCTTCCAGTATCTTGGAAGAAAGGTACTGGAACGCATACAGGTACTGTACGCAATATGTGAGATTCTGTTCCATTCCATCGCCTCTTTTCTCTTCCGCCTGAGGGTTGGCAGAGGGGCTACCCTTACTGTCCTCCTCAAACAGATATACTTTACTGGTTTCGAGACAGTCCCCATCATCTCATGGCTCGCACTCATAGTGGGGCTCATAATAGTAACCCAGTCCCTGAGTATACTGCCAAAGATAGGCGAGGAGATGCTCATAGGCGAGGTAATGGTATGGGTCGTGGTAAGGGAGCTGGGACCACTCTTCTCTGCGGTCATAGTAATCGCACGGAGTGGAACAGCCATTGCATCAGAGCTGAGCACCATGAAACTCTCTGGCGAGATAACAGCCCTTGAGGTAATGGGCATAGACCCGAGGCACTACTTAGTGATGCCAAGGGTTATAGGAACAGCAATAAGTGTGTTCATCCTTACATTCTACTTCGAGGCTATATCGGTGCTCGGTGGTTACCTCCTTGCAGGATTCGGCAAACGGATATCCTTTCACGTGTATATATTCAGTATAATCGGGGCGATGGACTTTGTAGAGATAGGGGTATCATTCCTTAAAGGCATTATCTTCGGCTTGATTATAGGTTCTGTGTGTACCTATCACGGGCTCATGGTGAGGGAGAGTATCACACAGGTACCCCAGCAGACAACAAAGGCAGTCATAGGAAGCCTGGGGATTGTATTTGTATTCAACGGAATAATCACGTTTATGTTTTATATGTAATCGGGGGATAAGACCCTTCCCCATACTTAAAAACCTCTTAACAGTGGGCTTTTGAAACCGGTGTATCCACCGAGGATATCGACCATAGAGGGGCTTTAATCATCCGCAGAAGTTTTTTACTCGAAGTAGCGATATATAATTATAGATGTCAGCACTTATCGAGCTTGAGGATATACGTCTTAAAGGTCCTGACGGGGCGAGTATCTTTGAAGGTGCACGGCTCAGGCTCCACAGTGGGGAGCGTGTGGTCATATTCGGTCCTGTCGGGGCAGGGAAGTCTGCCTTTTTGAAGATGGTAACAGGTCTTACAAGACCATCGAGTGGAAGGGTGGTTGTATTCGGCAAGGATATGGGCAGGCTCAATCAGGAAGAGATGAATCGGGTAAGGAGAAGGCTTGGGGTGGTCTTCAGGGAGAATATACTTATAAGTAATCTAAAGGTGATAGAGAATGTATCCC
>WGFF01000014.1 GCA_015492355.1 Deltaproteobacteria bacterium | reverse complement strand
GCACTACAGGGTGATACCGCACATCTCCCCTCTACCCGTAAGGAGGTATCACCAGAGGCGAGGGATGGGGAGGGTTTTTACAGGAATCCTCCCCTTTTATGGCAATTTTCCTCAATTGAAGTCTTGACAGATTCTAAAAAAGTTGATAATTTATCTATCTTTGATTAGGAAAGGAAGATTGATATGCCGACTATAAATCAGCTTGTAAGGAAGGGCAGAAAGAAGGTAAAGAAAAAGACCGCATCCCCTGCCTTAGACAGTTGTCCTCAGAAAAGGGGGGTATGCGTGAGGGTCTATACCACCACCCCGAAGAAGCCAAACTCTGCGTTGAGGAAGGTTGCAAGGGTCAGGCTTACCAACAGGGAGGAGGTTACCGCGTATATACCCGGTATTGGGCATAATCTACAGGAACACTCCGTTGTGCTCATAAGGGGTGGCAGGGTGAAGGACCTCCCTGGTGTAAGGTACCACATCATCAGGGGTGCACTCGATACCATGGGTGTGCAGGACAGAAAGCAGGGAAGGTCGAAGTACGGCACAAAGAGGTCAAAGTGAGGTAAGAGGGTATGGCAAGGAGAGGAAGTATCCCCAAAAGAGTGGTTCAGCCCGATCCGAAGTACAACGACAGGGATGTAGCCAAGTTCATAAACAAGATAATGAAGGACGGCAAGAAGAGTGTGGCAGAGCGTATACTCTACAATGCCTTTGAACTCATACAGAAAAGGACGAAGAACGACCCACTCAAGGTCTTCAAAAAGGCGCTCGATAATGTGAAGCCTGTGGTGGAGGTCAAATCCCGCAGGGTTGGTGGTGCGACCTATCAGGTGCCTGTGGAGGTGAGGGCGGACAGGAGGCTTTCGCTTGCCATAAGATGGCTTGTCAACTATGCAAGGGGCAGGAACGAAAGGACCATGATAGAACGGCTTGCCGGAGAACTCGTAGATGCGTCGAACAACAAAGGAGGTGCGGTAAAGAAAAAGGAAGAGGTGCACAGGATGGCAGAGGCAAACAAGGCGTTTGCCCACTATCGCTGGTAGCAGTTTTTCTCCGGGGTTTATTTCATTGAGAAATCAACAGCCCGCCCTGGAGGCGGGGAACTGGATGCGACTATGACCCCACCTGTCATGTAGGCAGGGAGGGGATGGTTGGTTCACCAGGAAGAGGGGGGCTCTATCTTTTAGAGCCTTGTGAAAGGGTTTTGTGGCAGGAGGGGTTTTATTCCTCCAAGACCCTCTGGAAGGGGTCGTCTCAAGAGGGGTCGGGGGAGACCCTGCCAGGGGCGAAATCCCGCTATTGAGGCGGGCTCCATCGTATCTTTCGAGAAAAAGCAAGAGGGGTGTCCAATTTGAGGGGTCTGCCCTTCAAGAGAGAGTTTGTATACGTATATTGTTGCGGACTTAAAGCAGTAAGGAGGGTTTTGGCAGGTGCCAAGGGTTATACCCATAGAGAGACAGAGAAATATAGGTATAATGGCTCACATAGATGCCGGGAAGACCACGACCACAGAGAGGATACTTTACTATACTGGGGTTACATACAAGATCGGCGAGGTCCACGAAGGTACAGCTGTGATGGACTGGATGGAGCAGGAAAAGGAAAGGGGTATCACCATAACCTCTGCTGCTACCACGTGTTTCTGGAAGGACCACCGCATCAATATCATAGATACACCCGGACATGTTGATTTCACTATAGAGGTCGAGAGGTCCCTCAGGGTGCTTGATGGGGCGATAGCGGTATTCTGTTCTGTGGGAGGGGTAGAGCCCCAGAGCGAGACGGTGTGGAGGCAGGCTACGAAGTACAGGGTGCCGAGGATAGCCTTTGTGAACAAGATGGACCGTGTAGGTGCGGATTTCTTCAGGGTTGTGAAGATGATGGAGGAGAGGCTGAACACAAAACCCCTCGTGATGCAACTCCCAGTGGGTGCGGAGGATTCGTTCAGGGGGGTTCTGGATCTGGTATCAGGGAAGGCTGTGGTGTGGGATGAGTCCACACTGGGAGCCAGGTACAGATACGAGGAGCCATCCCCGGATATGGAGGATATGGTACAGGAATACAGGGAGAGGCTACTTGAGACCATATCCGACTTCGATGAGTCCATAATGGAGAGATACCTCGAAGGAAAGGACATACCACAGGAGGATATAAAGAGGGCTGTAAGGAAGGCGACCATAGAACTATCCATCACACCTGTTTTCTGCGGGTCTGCCTTCAAGAACAAGGGCATACAGCCCCTTCTCGATGCGGTTGTGGACTATCTTCCCTCTCCTGTGGATATAGAGGCGATAAAGGGTATAAACCCGAAGACAGGCGAGGAGGAGAGAAGGGAGGCAAGGGACGATGCACCCTTCTCAGCCCTTGCCTTCAAGATAATGACAGACCCGTTCGTAGGTCAACTCACCTTCTTCCGTGTGTATTCTGGATGTATGACCTCTGGCTCGTATGTGTACAATTCCACCAAGAGGCAGAAGGAGCGCATAGGAAGGCTTGTAAGGATGCACTCGAACAAGAGGGAGGAGGTAAAGGAGGTATACGCGGGTGATATAGCAGCAGCGGTTGGTCTCAAGAACACCACTACAGGGGACACTATATGTGACGATGCCCATCCCATAATCCTCGAATCCATGGAGTTCCCCGATCCTGTCATGAGTATCGCCATAGAACCCAGGACAAAGGCGGATCAGGAAAAACTCGGCATATCCCTCCAGAAACTCACCATAGAAGACCCCTCCTTCCGTGTCAAGACAGACGAAGAAACAGGTCAGACCATAATATCAGGTATGGGAGAACTCCACCTTGAGATAATAGTGGATAGACTCCTGAGGGAGTTCAAGGTGGAGGCTAATGTTGGAAGACCCCAGGTCGCCTACAAGGAGACCATCCTCAGGGGGGCAAAGGCAGAGGGCAGGTACATAAGGCAGACAGGTGGAAGGGGTCAGTACGGACA
>WGFF01000013.1 GCA_015492355.1 Deltaproteobacteria bacterium | reverse complement strand
TAGTATGACAGGTGTGCAGGGGGATAATCCCCCCTGAAGTAATACCATGAACAGAACAGCGAAGGACCTCACACCAGCCATGAGGCAGTACATCTCCATAAAGGAGAATTATAGGGATTGTATACTCTTTTTCAGGATGGGCGATTTTTACGAGATGTTCTTCGATGATGCAAAGATCGCCTCAAGGCTTCTCGGTATCGCACTTACATCCAGGGACAGGGAAAGGGAGATACCCATGTGTGGTGTGCCGTACCATTCTGCTGGCGGGTATATTGCAAGGCTTGTCAGGGAGGGGTATAAGGTTGCCATCTGCGAGCAGGTGGAAGACCCACAGACAGCAAAGGGTATAGTGGAGAGGGCTGTAACCAGGGTCATAACCCCTGGTATCACCCTCGATGAGGAACTCCTTGAAGCCAAGTCCAACAACTTCATCGCCTCTGCCCTGTGGGATGGAAGGACCACTGGCTTTGCCTACATGGATGTCTCAACAGGCGAGTTCATGGTTACTGAACTGCCTGATATCAATAGCCTGTTCGATGAGGTGCGAAGGATAGGACCGATGGAGCTCCTTGTACAGGAATCATCAGAGATACCAGAGGAGATAAACCCCTGTGTTAAGAAGGTCTCATTTCTAAGTAGATACGACTTTGATCATCAGGTAGCCTTTGAAAGGCTGACAGGACACTTTGGTGTTGCAACACTCGATGGTTTTGGTCTGGATGGCTTCACAGAGGGTATAAGGGTTGCTGGTGCACTCCTCCAGTACGTAAAGGAGACACAGAAGGGTGAGCTGAGCCATGTAAAGAGATGTACCCCCTATCATACAGGCGACTATCTTGTAATAGACTATACAACCAGGAGGAACCTTGAGATAACAGAAAATATACGTACAGGGGATAAAAAAGGCACACTCCTTGAACTCCTCGACAGGACAAAGACAGCAATGGGTGGAAGAAGACTCAGAAGGTGGCTCAAACACCCGCTGAAGGATAAAAGGAGGATAGAAAGGAGACTCGATGCTGTTGAGGAATTACTCGAAAAGAAAGATGTAAGATATGATATTCAAAGGATTTTTAATGACGTGTGCGATCTCGAAAGGCTTGCGGGACGCATATCCATGGGTATTGCCAACCCCAGGGACCTTGTCTCCCTGAAAGACTCCCTCAGGGGGATACCGCCACTCAGGGAACTTCTCAGGGGGTGTGAAAGTGAGCTTCTTTCTTCCATCTCCACATCCCTTGACAGCGTGGATGAGGCAGTGGAGATGATAGAGGGTGCGATAGTGGATGATCCGCCTGTCTCCATAAGGGATGGAGGTATCATAAAGGATGGTTACAGCAGGGAGCTCGATGACCTGAGAAGACAGGGTAGCGGTGGCAAGGAATGGATAGCAGGGCTCGAGGCAAGGGAGAGGAAAAGAACAGGCATAGGGTCTCTCAAGATAGGTTACAACAAGGTATTCGGTTATTATATAGAGGTGACGAGGTCAAATCTTTCGAGCATACCACAGGATTACATAAGGAAGCAGACCCTTGTGAATGCTGAGAGGTTCGTAACCCCTGAACTCAAGGACTGGGAAGAGAAGGTTTTAAGCTGTGAGGAGAGGGCAAGGGAACTGGAGACCACACTCTTTACAGGTATAAGGGACAGGCTATCTTCCTTTGTACCGAGGATACAGAAAACAGCCCGCCTTGTGTCGGTTCTGGATGTACTTGTTTCCTTTGCCCAGGTCTCACAGGAGATGAACTACACAAGACCTGTTATAACCGACGAAAGCAGGATCGTCATAGAGGAGGGCAGACACCCTGTTGTGGAAAGGGGCTCCCCAGGGGATTTTGTGCCGAATGATCTTGTTCTCGATGATGAGGAGAACCAGATACTCATACTCACAGGACCGAACATGGCTGGCAAGTCCACCTATCTGAGGCAGAACGCCCTCATTGTGTTCATGGCGCATGTCGGGTGTTTTGTGCCTGCATCCAAGGCGATCATAGGTGTGGTGGACAGGATATTTTCCCGTGTGGGTGCATCGGATGATATTTCGAGGGGACAGAGTACATTCATGGTGGAGATGACAGAGACCGCCAACATCCTCAACAACGCCACACCGAGGAGCCTTGTGATACTCGATGAGATAGGCAGGGGTACATCCACCTTTGATGGGCTAAGTATAGCCTGGGCTGTGGTGGAATACCTCCATGACAATCCCGGAACAAGGGCAAAGACCCTGTTTGCCACCCATTATCATGAACTCACAGACCTCTCCTTGACAAAGGAAAGGGTCAAAAATTATAATATGGCTGTCAAGGAGTGGAACGACAGGGTTGTGTTCATCAGAAAGGTAGTACCAGGGGGAAGCAACAGAAGCTACGGCATCCAGGTGGCAAGGCTCGCAGGGCTTCCTTCAGGGGTCATAGAGAGGGCTAATGAGATACTCAGGAACCTTGAAAAAGGGGAGTTCGATTACACAGGGATGCCGAGGATAGCAAAAGGGGGAGTGAGCGGTGGTACAGAGTCCCCTCAGCTGACCCTCTTTGGAGAGCGGGATCGACTGAGGGATGAACTGAGAAAGGTGGATATCAACAACACGACCCCACTTGAGGCATTGAGGATACTGAGTAAGATGAAGGAGATGATAGAAAACTGAAGATGAATCATATTACTGTTAAAAGGGCGCTTTGCATCCTCTTCTTTCTTCCTTTCCTCCTCCTTTCAACAGCCCATTCAAAGCCGAAGAAGATATCTGTAACAGGTATAAGAC
>WGFF01000012.1 GCA_015492355.1 Deltaproteobacteria bacterium | reverse complement strand
TGGAATATCTATACCACATCCCTTTATGAGAAGGTCTATGATGGCTCCAAGGTGTGTGTTCGCCTTAAAGTCTTGCAAGGACCCCTCTGTTGACCTCCTTTACCTTTTCATCACCCTCAAGCACCTCCACGAGCTTGAAGGCGAATTCCATAGCAGTACCCGGTGCCTGACTCGTTATTATATTCCCGTCCACAACTACCCTGTCGTCAACGACTACCGAATCCTTCAGTTCCTCCCGCACCGTGGGATGGGCTGTAAGCCTCCTTCCCTGTGTAAGACCCATGGATGCGAGTACTGTCGGTCCAGCACATATAGCAGATACAATAGCCCCCTTCCTCAGGTGCCTTTCTACGAGCCTTTTTACTCTATCGTCCTTTTTCAGATTTTCTGTACCCACCGCACCCCCTGGCAGTACCACAAGATCGTACCACCCATCCACAACCGAATCCATCGTTCTGTCCGGCTCGACCCTTATTCCATTCCTCCCTTCTACGATGCCCCCGATCGTACCCGCAACAGTGACATCCATACCAGCCCTCCTCAGTATATCTACCACGGTAAGTGCCTCAATCTCCTCGAAGCCAGGGGCAAGGACAACTATTACCCTTTTCATCGTTCCTACTCCTTTTTTCAGAAAAGGTCCCTCGAACCAACTGCGTTGCTTCCAGACAATAATATCCCTTACCTTGAATAAAACAGTGGCTTCAGTGGGTATCCCTCCTGAAGCAGGGTGGTTTGATGGGAAAGACCTGTGTTTGAGACCCGTGGATACCCGATCCCTGATGGGTCCCTTCACCTATTATAACCATGCCCTTCTCAGGAAATCAAATTGACTTTTATACGGAATTAAACTAAATTTTTGATTGGGGGGTGCCGATGTAAAGGATTGAAGGAGGGGTTGTGTATGGAAGAGAGATATATGGATGTGGTACCAGGGCTTGAGGGTATACCTGCTGCGGAGTCTGCCATAAGCTTCATAGACGGGGAGAAGGGTATCCTTGAGTACAGAGGTATATCCATCGAGGAACTCGTAGAAAAGAGTACATTCCTTGAGGTTGCCTATCTTCTCATCTTTGGCAGGCTTCCCACAAGGCAGGAGTTCGACAAGTTCAAGGAGGATATAACCTTCCATACAAGACTCAAGCTCAAGATACTCCGCATGATGGAGTATCTCCCTGAGAATGGACATCCAATGGATTACCTTCAGGCAGTGACCTCTGCCATGGGGATGTACTACCCTGCAAGGAACACGCTCGACAAGGAGGTACGGTACTGGTCAACGGTGCGTCTCATAGCGAAGCTTCCCACCATTGTTGCTGCATGCCACAGGCTCCGCCACGGTGACGCACCTATAAAGCCTGACAACGCCCTTTCCTTCTCTGCCAACTTCTACTACATGCTCTTTGAGCGCATACCCTCTCCGCTTGTGGAGAAGATACTCGATGTGATGCTCATACTCCATGCGGACCATACGATGAACGCCTCTACGTTCAGTGCAAGGGTTGTGGGCTCCACACTTGCTGATCCCTATACGATTGTATCCTCTGCCATAGGCACCCTTTCTGGTCCGCTCCATGGTGGTGCAAACGAGCGGGTCATAGAGATGATAAGGGAGATAGGCTCTAAGGAGAATGTACGCCCCTATATCGAGGGGAAACTCGCCAGAAAGGAAAGGATAATGGGTATAGGGCACAGGGTGTACAAAACCAAAGACCCACGGGCAACCATACTCCAGGGCTATGCCCACAAACTCTACGACCAGAAGGATATACACCACGATACCAACATGCTGGAGATAGCAGAGGAAGTGGAAAAGGTAGTGGAAGAAAAACTATCCCATAAGAGGCTCTATCCCAATGTGGACTTCTACTCTGGGATAGTGCTCAAGGGTATAGGTATCCCCCCTGAGCTCTTCACACCCATCTTTGCCATGGGGCGGGTTGCTGGATGGCTTGCCCACTGGGAGGAACAGCTCAAGACCAACCGTATATACCGCCCAGAGCAGAAGTACATAGGTCTGCACGATCAGCACTACATACCCATGGATGAGAGGGGATAAGCCCTATCCTGTTGCAAGCCCGAGTCCCTGCATAGGTGTCTCTCCATCATCCCTGTTTTCATCGAACAGCCTTTTGAACTCACAGGCACATTCGTTAAAGCCCTTGAGTATGAGAGGGTCGAAACTTTCCTCCATGTTGTTTATTATATCACATGCTGTTGCATGGTCTATGGCGTCCTTGTAAGGACGCCTGCTCCTTATGGCATCGTATATATCACTTATATGTACTATGCGTCCTGAAATAGGTATCTCCTCCCCTCTGAGCCCTGCTGGATAGCCCTTGCCATCCCATCTTTCATGGTGTGTGAGGGCTATCTCTTCTGCTATGCGCAGTATCTCAGAGTCAGAACCATGTAGTATCCTGGCACCGATAGTGGTGTGGGTCTTCATTATCTCGAACTCCTCCCTGGTATGGGGTCCTGGTTTGAGGAGGATGGAATCGGGTATGCCTATCTTTCCCACATCGTGCATCGTGCTCGCAAAGAATATAGCCTCTACCTGTGCTTCTGGAAGCCCCAGGAACCTTGCAAGCATCTGACAGTAAAGACTCATCCTTCTTATATGTCCACCTGTCTCCTTGTCCCTGTATTCTGCTGCAAGGGTAAGACGGTAGATGGTCTCTATGTAGCCATGTTTTATCTTCAAGAAAGCCCTTTCAAGCTGTGCTGCCTTGCTCATCACCTCTCCTTCGAGCATCCTGCCGTGCTCCATAAGATAGTCCTCGAATCTCTTGACCTTGAGGAGATTCCTTATCCGTACCACAAACTCAGTCTCATCCACTGGTTTGTTGAGGAACTCATCTGCCCCGTACTCCAGCCCCTTTATCTTGGAGTGCCTGTCAGAGAGGGATGTAACCATTACAACGGGTAGATGCATGGAGAGGGGGTCTTCTTTAAGCCTCCTTGTTACCTCGTATCCATCGAGCCCTGGCATGACCACATCCATTATTATGAGGTCTGGTCCATAGGTCTTTATCTTTTCGAGAGCCTCAAGCCCGTTCTCAACGGTCAGGCAATTATGCCCCATATTCTTTATAAGATCGGCGAATATCCTCCTGTGCAGTGCATCGTCGTCTGCAACAAGGATTCTGGCGCCCTTGATATCAGGGTCTATCTTGACAGAGTCGTTTATAGAGCCCTTCATATATCGGTCCTGTGAGAAACAAAATGGTACTTATTTGATTATATATAATATCGTCAGGGTCGCAAGGAAAGTTAAACAAATACACCCGAAAAAATCCCTCAACCACCACCCCCTATCTGCCGAAAATCTAAACAGGTAGATATAGATCCATCTTTTGGGGCAGGACCTCTACGTTCCTTGTTGAATATCAAAGGGGTTACAGGGTCTGCCAGAATACCCCACCCTGTGGGCGGGGATGAATGGCTGGTCTCGTAAAACAGGCTATGGTCTTTTGGGGCAGGGGGCGACCTCTTGAAGAAGTGAAAGCCCAGTCTTGCAGTCCGGGGCTTCAAAACAAATTGCTTGACATAAGAAACCCTCTTACATTATTATTTAGGGAAATTTTGGTAGAGATATATGCCAGAATACACCTCAAACCAGGGGATTCGTAAAAGAAGGATTCTCAACCCATTACTATTCACCCTTTTTATCGGTTTTGCACTCTATCCTTTTCTCTTTTCAGGTCATGAGGCTCTTTCGTACAGGGAGCCAGAACCTCCAAAAGAGACCACCACAACAGACCATAGGTTAAAGGTAACGCACAGCCTTACAGTAAGGAAGAACGATACCTTCTACAGCATACTCACCGCCCTCAATGTCCCTTCAAGGGATATACTCCGTATAGTGAGGAATACAAAGGATGTGTATGACCTTCGTAGACTTAAGAAGGGCGACCATCTCAAGATAACAACGATAGATGGCAGACTCGACACCATTGAATACCGCTTCAGCGAGACAGAGGGGGTGATTATAAAGAGGGAGGCAGGGATTGATGGGTTCAGGGCTTATAGATTCAGTATTCCCTATGAAGTGAAGTACAGATTTGCATACGGCAGGGTAGATAGTTCCCTCTATCAGGCGGGTGTTTCTGCGGGTGTGGACCCTGAGGTGATGCTCTCATTCTTCGATATATTTGCCTGGGTCGTGGACTTTGCAACGGATATAAGGAAGGGTGATACCTTTAAGATACTCTACGAGACCATATATGTGGAAGGCAAGTTCCTGAAGAACGGACGTATACTCGCAGCAGAGATGGTTAACAATGGCAAGAGGTTCACCGCCATATACTTTGAGGACAGTAATAACAGGGGTGAGTACTACAACCTTGAAGGCAGATCACTTCGCAGAACCCTTTTGAGTTCTCCCCTGAGGTATCGTCGTATATCGAGCCATTTTACCAGGAGGAGGTTCCATCCCATACTCAAAAAATACGTTCCCCACCATGGTGTCGATTATGCAGCACCAAAGGGTACACCTGTTGAATCCGCAGGGGATGGTCGTGTGATATTCGCCGGGTGGAAAAGGGGATACGGATACTATGTGAAGATAAGGCACAACAGTATCTACACCACTGCCTATGGACATCTCTCCCGCATAAAAAGGGGTATAAAAAAGGGCAGGTGGGTATCGCAGGGTGAGGTAATAGGATACGTGGGTGCAACAGGGCTCGCAACAGCACCCCATCTCCATTACGAGGTGATGGTAAGGGGGAGGCTTGTCAATCCCCTTACCGTGAAGCCTGCGTCAAAGAAGTACATATCGAGAAAGGACATGCCAAGGTTCTCTGCCCTTAGAGAGGGCTTGATAAGGGAGTTCTTCGATCCCCTTACCCCTTCTTCTATGGATACATCCTTTCTCAGGTTAGCCCTTTCATCAAAAGCCACTGCGAAGAGATAAGAATAAAAACCTATTTCTTCTTTCTCGGTACTGAGTGGCATTTAAAGCAGTTTCTCAGGGGAAAGGCAACCTTGTCGTGGCATCTACCGCAGTACTCGCCCTTCCATATGGCTATCATAGATATGGGTGTTGCACCTGCCTTCATCTCGAATATCTTTGTATGACAGGTACTACAGTTGAGCCAGTAGTTATGTGCATCATGGGGAAAGATGACATCGGGCATAAAATCCATCTTGGATTTTATAAGTATATCCTTATCAAAGCCCACGGTCTGCTCTTCCTCAAGGATGGTAATCGAGCTCCTTGGTGAGATGAGCCCGTCCTTCACTGCCTGTGCCCAATCAACAAAGCCGTACTTGTCCTTGGGGAAGTACTTAAGGGATATCACATCAGGGGAAGGATCTATGAGTCCGTATTTGTTGTACTTCAATCCCCCTGGCTTGCGCTTGAACTTGTACTTTAATCTCTCATCAGGGGGTGGTGCCATCTGAACCTTCTCTCCGACTGAATGGAGAGGAGAAAGAAATATCGTTATAAAGACGATACACTGTAGAAGTATCCTGAACATAGCCGACCACCGTTTAACAAAGGATTTGGTAATGGGTCATCGAATCGGACCTGAATCTTTGTTGTGGGGAGAACCCTTTTTTGTAAAAAAGGTTCTCCCCAGGCCCCTTTCCCAAAAAACTTTAGATTAAAAGTTTTGGGGAAGGGAGTTTGAGG
>WGFF01000011.1 GCA_015492355.1 Deltaproteobacteria bacterium | reverse complement strand
CGATATGCTCTATAAGGTTACAACAGGTGGTGTAAACATAAACGATGAGATAACAGGTGGCAGGATAAAGGGGCTTATAGAAGGGAGGTCTTCCTTCTTGGACACCCTCGATAAGATAGACCTCCTCTCTGCAACCCTTGTAAAGGAGATAAACCTCCAGCACAGACAGGGATACGGGCTCGATCTATCTACAAACGTGGACTTCTTTACATCCCATACAGTTACAACCGCCCCCAAGAGTTCCAACACAGGTGGTGCTGTCATATCGAATGGTACCATTACAGACCTTTCAGCGATCACACTCGATAACTACGAGATACGCTTTTCATCCTCCACGAGTTACGTTATCTTCAATGTGGATACAGGCAATGTCGTAACCACGGGCACCTATTCCTCAGGCAATCAGATAGTATTCGATGGCTTGGGGGTTGTCATAACAGATGGTACCAGTGGTCCACAGACCGGTGATGTATTCACGGTGAGTGTGACCAAGGATATGGCAAAGAATATAAGTGTTTCAATAAGTGATACAGATAAGATAGCAGCTGCAGCCACCTCCGCCGGTGTCCCTGGTGACAACGAAAATGCCCTTGCCCTGGCGGATATATTCGACTCCTCTGTTATAGATGGTACCACATTCAGTGATTACTACAAGACAGTGGTTGCTGACATAGGTACACTTTCGAGCGAGACATCTAAGAAGTACGATGCCCAAAAACTTATAGTGGAACAGCTCGATATAGAGCACGAGTCCATATCAGGTGTATCCATAGAGGAGGAAGCCATAAGGCTTATAGAGCTTCAGAGTGCCTATGAGGCTGCTGCAAAGATAATAAGTGTGGCAGATGAGATGTTCGAGACACTTTTGAGCATAAGATGAGAAAGCCATGAGGGTTACAAAAGGTATAATATACAAGACCTATCTCAATGATATTATGAAGAGACAGGACTCCCTTCTGCGGCTCCACAAGCAGTTGTCCACAGGAAGGAGGGTTACAACCCCTTCTGATGACCCTGTATCCACCGGTACTATAATCACCTCAAAAAAGGTCATAAAGAGGCTCGATCAGTACGAGAGGAACATCAACTCAGGGCTTTCCTATCTCAGTTACGTTGAGAGCGTGCTATTCAGGGTGCAGGACGTACTTTCAAGGATAAAGGAGCTTGCAGTGTCACAGGCTACAGATACCGCAAGTGCAGAGACAAGACAAGCATCTGCATCTGAGATAAGTAACCTCTTTGATGAGCTTGTATCCCTTGGTAATGCCTCCATAGACGATAGGTTTGTATTCTCAGGATACGAGACCTCCACCACCCCCTTTACCTCTACAGGACAGTACCAGGGAGATAGCAACAATTTTCAGCTCAAGGTCGCAGAGAATACGGTCGTTACCATAGGGTTCAACGGAGGGGAGGTTTTTAAAGGCAGTGGTGGTGGAGTGGATATATTCCAGATAGTCTCAGACCTGATAACAGACCTAAACAACGATGACTCCACTGGTATCCAGAACGCCATAGGCAGTCTCGAAAGTGCGTTCCAGCAGATATCCAATACCATATCAGACACAGGTGGCAGGATTGTAAGGCTGAATGCCATAAAGGAGGACCTTTCTGATTTTAGATTCGATCTGGAGATAACCGTATCCAACCTTGAGGATGCGGATATAACAGAGGTAATATCATCACTCAAACTTGGAGAGATAGCCCTCGAGGCATCGCTCAACAGTGCAGCCAGGATACTCAATACCAATATATTCAACTACATCTGAGGGCTTTTTCTCCAAGGAATAAAGTTATCCGATAGAACTGCCGTTATAGAAGTAAATGGATTAGTGAGCCATATCTTTTAAAGGAGGGAAGAAGGGATTATTACCCAGTTGTGTTGATGTAAAAGGATCGTGGGAAAATACGGTAGATTCTGGTCAGGTATCACCCAGGCAGTCATCCTTAAAAGGTTCTCTTTAAACCCTTTCATAAATACATCTTAAAAAAACGAGCCAAGGAGGGCGACCATGCTTGTATTGACAAGGAAGTCAGGAGAAGGAATAAGGATAGGGGATGATATAAGGATAGTCGTTGTAGACATAAGAGAGAATCAGGTGAAGATAGGTATCGACGCACCGATGGAACACCCTGTCCACAGAGAAGAGATATATCTTAAGATACAGGAAGAGAATAGAAAGGCTGCAACCATTACACCACAGGACATCTCAACTACATTTAAGGATCTGGAGAAAGAATGACCACACAGGAAAGAATAATAGAATTCGATTCAACACGATTCGGCTCCATCAGGGTTGGAGAGGATAAGATAATCCACTTTGTGAAGGGTATACCTGGCTTCGAGCGATTGAAGAGGTATATTCTTATAGACCATGATCCAGAGGGACTCTTTAAGTGGTTACAATCAGTGGATGACCCGGAGGTGGCATTCCTTCTCACCTATCCCACCCTTTTCAAGCCTGATTACAATCTCCCTCTCAGAAAGGCAGACCTTGACGGACTCGAGATAGATGATATAAATAATCTTGTCATACTGGTCATGGTCTGTGTCTCAAGAAAGAAAGGCACCATAAGCCTTAATCTCAAGGGACCTGTGCTCTTCAATTCCAAGAACATGAAGGCAAGACAGTATATCGTGGATGCGGATGACTTTCCGTGTGGATACGAGGTAAAACTCTCATCCATCAAGACAGAACAGAAGAGGGAAAAAATTTCTCTCACCAGGTAACGTTGAGTGTCAGGAAAACCCACCTTTGTGTCATTAACTTGACTATCCATGTCCCACCCTTCTTTGTATCCCTTGGAAAGATTTAAGAAAAACCGCATAAATCCGATATAAAACTTGGATGGTATGAAAGTTGCATATACTTTTATTCGCAAAGAGTGGAGGATTTTATGGAACTCAATGGTTGTACCATACTCATAACAGGTGGGACAGGGTCACTGGGGAACAAGCTCACAGAGATAATACTTTCGAGGTACAAGCCCAGGAAGATAATAATCTTCAGTCGTGACGAGATGAAGCAGTTCGATATGCGTCAGCGCTTTGGAGACCATCCAGCCCTGAGGTTCTTCATAGGCGATGTGAGGGACAAGGACAGGCTCTATAGGGCATTTGATGGTGTGGATTATGTTGTGCATGCAGCTGCGTTAAAGCAGGTGCCTGCTGCGGAGTATAATCCCTTCGAGGTCATAAAGACCAACATCCTCGGGGCACAGAATGTGATAGATGTATGTGTAGACCTCGGTATCAAAAAGGTCATAGCCCTGAGCACAGACAAGGCTGCCAATCCCATAAATCTCTACGGTGCGACAAAACTCTGCTCGGATAAGCTCTTCATATCAGGCAACTCCTATGCCGGTCGCAAGCCCACGAGGTTTTCTGTTGTAAGGTATGGCAACGTGGTTGGTAGTAGGGGGAGCGTTATACCACTCTTTTTAAAGATGAAGCAGTACGGGGTGCTACCCATAACCGATCCAAGGATGACGAGATTCTGGATAACGCTGGATCAGGGAGCAGAGTTTGTCTTAAAATCCCTTGAGCGTATGCAGGGTGGAGAGATATTCGTGCCAAAGATACCGAGCACAGGGATAATGGATATTGCAAGGGCGATAGCACCGGAATGCAGTATAAAGGTGGTAGGTATCAGACCTGGTGAGAAACTCCACGAGATACTGATATCTGAAGACGATGGTAGACATACCCTCGAATACGATGACTACTACATCATCCAGCCCCAGTTCCCCTGGTGGGGAGATAACAGGAAGAACGGAGGCAGACCTGTCCAGGATGGTTTCAAATATTCGAGCGACAACAATCCTCACAGGTTGAGTATCTTTGAGTTGAGAAATATCATAAAGGAGTTCTGTAACAGTGAGCAAAACGATTTCCTACGGACGGCAAACAATAGATAGAACAGATGTAGAGGCTGTCACAGAGGTACTCATATCCGACTATCTCACACAGGGTCCACTCGTGAAAGCCTTTGAGAAGGTCCTCTGTGAGTACACAGGGTCAAGATATGCTGTATGCTGTTCCAGCGGTACCTCTGCACTCCACCTTGCCTGCCTTGCTGCGGGCATCAAGGATGGCGATTTTGTCATAACATCCCCAATAACGTTTGTCGCATCGGCAAACTCTATACTCTATACAGGCGGAAAGCCTCTGTTCGTAGATATAGACCCAGATACGATGAACATGGATATAGAAAGGCTTGAGGAGACTATTAAGGTATCGAGCAGGGTGAGAGCCATTGTGCCTGTCCATTTTGCGGGACTGCCGTGCGATATGGAGAGGATATACCGCATAGCGGTGGAAAGGGATATAGTAGTTATAGAGGATGCCTGCCATGCCCTCGGTGCGATGTGGAGAGGAGAGGATGACAGATGGTACAAGGTTGGTGCTTCATCGCATTCACACATGACGGTATTCAGCTTCCATCCTGTAAAGGCAATAACAACAGGTGAGGGAGGGGCTGTAACGACCAATGACAGAGGGCTTTATGAAAGGCTTAAGACCTTGAGAGACCACGGTATAATAAGGGAGCCAGATAGGTTTATCCACATGGATTCATCCATTGAACCTCCACCATGGTACTACGAGATGCAGGAACTCGGTTTTAACTACAGGCTTACAGACCTTCAATGTGCCCTTGGTATAAGCCAGATGAGAAGGATAGACGAGTTCGTAAAAAGAAGAGAAGAGATAGCCTGCCTCTACAGGGAACTCCTATCTGAATATCCCTTCATCAAAACCCCTGAGGTGGATGAGAACAACTACAGGAGTGCATGGCATCTCTATCCGGTAAGGATAGATTTCGATGGACTCGGTATTGACAAGGGCTCATGGTTCAGAGCCATTGCCGAAAGAGGTATAAGGCTTCAGGTACACTATATACCTGTCCATCTCCAACCATACTACAGGAAAAGATTTGGATACACATGGGGAGACTTCCCAGAGGCGGAAAGACATTATCTTGAGGAGGTAAGTCTGCCCATATATCCCCTTCTTACAGATGATGATGTGAAGACCATAGTTAAAGAGGTGGTGACCACACTTACATGTGCCAGTGCTCGTTTGTCGGTTTAACCTTATAACAGTAGAAAGGAGGGAACGGAGATGCCAAGGTGGGTCTGCGAGAGATGTAGTCATGAGTTCTGGGGCTGGGCTGTGTACTATGCCTACAGTGTCTCTGGTGTACTCATCTGTCCTGACTGTGATGGAGAACTGGTGGAGAAGGATATAGAGGAAATAGTGGTCAACTGATATGAAGATTCTCCATATACACAAAGGTTTCAGCAGAGGATCGACTCGATGGGTAGATTTATAAGAATAAATGACAGGATCATCGGGGAAGGCAGATCAACCTATATAATAGCGGAGATAGGCTCTAATCACGATGGCGATCTCAACAGGGCAAAGGAGCTCATAAGGGGTGCCAGATATGCTGGTGCTGATGCTGTTAAGTTCCAGTCCTTTACTGCGGAGGGTCTAATTAATCCCTTGAAACTGAACGGCAGTGGAAAATGGGAGTACAACCCTGCCTATCAGATGATAGAAAGGCTGTCGTTACCTGCTGAATGGCATCCCAAACTCAAAGAATATGCAGAATCTCTGGGACTGGACTTTCTTTCTGCCCCTTTCGATTCCCAGCGGGCAGAACTTCTGCACAGAATAGGTGTGCCAGCCTTCAAGATAGCATCAGGTGATATCACAAATGAGCCGTTACTCAAACAGGTAGGGGCTTACAAAAAACCTGTGATACTCTCAACAGGTGCTTCTTACCTGAGCGAGGTTGAAAGGGCTGTGGAGATTCTCAAAGGGAGTGGATGTGAGGATATAGCGATACTACACTGTAATTCCCTCTATCCACCGTGTGTTGATGAGATAAATCTGCGTGCCCTCAGGACACTTAAGGATACCTTTAACTGTCCTGTAGGTTTTTCAGACCATACCCATGGCTCAACCATTGCCATAGGTGCTGTTGCAATGGGTGCGTCCATAATTGAGAAGCATATCACACTCAGCAGAAACCTTGTCGGTCCAGACCATTGCTTTGCAATGGAGGTAGAGGAATTCAAGGGACTGGTAGATGAGATAAGAAAACTTGAATCATCCCTTGGAGACGGTATTAAAAGACCTTCCAGATCAGAACTCAGCGAAAGGATCGGAGCAAGAAGAAGTATATACGCAAAGGTTGATATTAGAAGGGAGACAATTATTACAGAGGATATGTTGAAGCTTGTACGCCACGCCTACGGGCTCGAACCAAAGGACCTGCCCATTGTTTTGGGCAAGAAGGCATTGAGGGATATTAATAAGGATATGCCGGTAGAACAGGAGGATGTATGTCGGTGATAGGCGATAGTTTTAAGCCTGTTGTTGCTATAGTGCAGGCAAGGATGACCTCTACAAGGCTTCCCGGGAAGGTAATGAAGGAGATATGTGGTAGACCTATACTATGGCACGTTGTACACAGGCTCAAGGAATCGAAACGCCTTGATAGAATCGTTGTTGCAACGAGCGTGGATGGTTCGGACGATACGATTATGGAATGGTGTAACAGGGAGGATATACCCTTCTACAGAGGTAGCCTCGATGATGTGCTCGATAGATACTATCAGACCGCAAAGAGATTCGGGGTTAAAACCATAGTGAGGATTACAGCCGATTGTCCACTTATAGACCCTGAGATAGTGGACATGGCTGTTGAGAGGTTTCTCGATGGAAGGTACGACTACGTATCAACAGGGGGTACTTTCCCCGATGGTCTGGATACAGAGGTCTTTTCCCTTGAAGCACTCGAAAGGGCCTGGAAGGAGGCAGACCTTCTTTCAGAAAGGGAGCATGTAACACCATATATATGGAAGCATCCTGATATTTTCAGACTATCGAGCATAAAGTGCGAAGAAGACCTCTCTGATATGAGATGGACAGTGGACGAGGAAAGAGACTTTGTGTTCGTAACAAGGATTTTTGAGGCTTTTGAGTGTACGGAAAGGGTCTTTCATATGGATGAGATATTGGAGATCCTCAGAAAGGATCCCTCCCTTCTCGATATAAACGCAGGCATAGAGAGAAACGAAGGGTATGCAAGGTCTCTGAGAGAGGATAGGAGGATAGAAAGATAAGGGAAGACCATGGCCCATGAGTCTGGATGACCATCGAAGGAGGGACCTTTTCTATAGAGTAGGGGCTTTCTCCTTAGTTATCCCTCAGGGATAGATTTAAACTTACAGTCCTTTTTCTCTGTCAGCAAAAATAGGTAATGAAAGGAGTATACATGAGGGTATCGAACTTATCCGATACTTTGTGGGAGAAGGCAAAAGAACTCATACCCGCTGGTACCCAGACCCTTAGCAAGGGTCCGGATCAGTTTGTCTTTGGGGTTGCACCAAAATACCTTAAAAGGGGTAAGGGCTGTCATGTGTGGGATGTAGACGGAAATGAATACATAGATTACCCGATGGCTCTTGGTCCCATACTCCTTGGATACGATTATCCACCTATTGTTGAAGCTGTTACGAGACAGTTGAGAGAGGGTACAACCTTTACCCTCATGCATCCCCTTGAGGTAGAGGTTGCTGAACTGCTTTCAGCAGTGATACCGTGCTGTGAGATGGTACGTTTTGCAAAGAATGGAACGGATGTTACAAGTGCTGCTGTAAGGATTGCAAGGGCTTACACAGGAAGGGATCACATAGCCTTTTGCGGATACCATGGCTGTCAGGACTGGTATGCTGTAACGACACCGAGAAACAGAGGCATCCCAAAGGTACTTGCTGAGCTGATACATCCCTTTGAATACAACAGGATCGATACACTCAAAAGGCTATTTGATGAATACCACGGAAAGATAGCCTGTGTGATTATGGAAGTACCCGGTAGAGAACCATCCATAAACCCTGAAACAGGCAGGAACTTTCTTCAGGAGGTAGTAGACCTTGCCCACAAGAACGGTTCACTGTTCATACTCGACGAGATAGTCACTGGTTTTAGGTTTGCACTCGGTGGGGCACAGGAGCGCTACAGGGTGGTGCCTGACCTTGCATGTTTTGGGAAAGGTATGGCAAACGGTATACCCATATCTGCTATTGTTGGAAAGAAGGAATTTATGAAAGAGCTCAATGAGGTCTTCTTTTCCATGACCTATTCAGGTGATACACTTGGACTTGCAGCCACAAAGGCGACCATACTGGAGCTCATGAAACGACCTGTCATAGAACATATATGGTCTATCGGTAGAAATCTGCATGAAGGGGTAAGGAAGATTGCGGAAGAACTAAGGGTACCTTTTGAGATAGGTGGACAGGCTGTAAGGGGACATTTTGTTATAGACTGTGATGACGAGGATACAACAACTACGATAAAGAGCCTTTTTCTTCAGGAGACAGTAAAACGGGGGATACTCTTTGGTGGACCGGTGTTTATTAGTTATTCCCATACCGATATGGACGTAAAGAAAACACTCGATAGTGTATACTCAGCCATGGTTGTTATAAAGAGGGCTCTTGAAAGCGGTAGTCCAGCATCTTTCCTTGAAGGAGAAAGGATCGGTGTTGTATTCAGACAGAGGGGGTAAGGTGGCTATGAATGATTACATCGCAAAGGTCAGGATACTTGTTGCAGGCTGTGGCTCCATCGGTAGAAGGCATATAAGGAATCTTCATGATATGGGTGCAGAGAACTTCATCCTCTGTGACCTTGACAGTGAGAGACTTAAGAGAGCGAGTGATGGACTTGAAGGTGCAGTATGTGTTGACAATCTCGATGACGCATTATGTGAGAACCCTGATGTGGCGTTAATATGTACACCCTCAAGCCTTCACCTCGATATGGCACTCAGGCTTGCCAGAAGGGGGGTTCATCTCTTTATAGAGAAGCCCCTTTCCCATACTATTGATGGTGTGGATGAGCTCATAGAGACAGTTGAAAAGAATATGGTTACAACAATGATGGGGATGTGCTACAGATTCCATCCTGTGTACAGAAGGCTCAAGGAGATACTTATCGAAAAGAGGCTTGGTACACTCTATCATATAAATTACCACGGAGGACATTATCTTCCTGACTGGCATCCCAACGAGGACTACAGAAAGGAATACGCAGCACGGAGCGAGCTCGGTGGTGGCGTGGTGCTTACGAGTATTCACGGACTCGACAATATAAGATGGCTCTTTGGTGAGGTAGAAGAGGTTAAGGCATTTGTTGATAAGGTGAGTAGTCTTGAGATGGATGTGGAAGACCTTGCAGTAGGTATATTCAGACTCAAAAACGGTATATACGTTAGCTGGCAGACAGATTTTCTCCAGAGGACAAATCAACACAGGATGATTATAGTGGGTGAGATGGGAACGATAAGGTGCGATTTCCTGGATGGCACTATAGAGATATTCCTGGTAGATAAGGGATGGGAGCGGGAGGATATCACGTTCGATATAAACACCATGTATGTAAAGGAATTAGAGTATTTTTTTGAATGTGTGCGCAAGGGGATTGATACAGGGATAGATGTAAAGGAAGGTTTTAGGACCTTAAGGCTTGCTATGGAGGTAAAGGAGAAGGGATGGAAGGAAAATCCCGGAGGGATTAGATGGGCAGTGGTG
>WGFF01000010.1 GCA_015492355.1 Deltaproteobacteria bacterium | reverse complement strand
CCCGCAAAGAGGGCTGTGATAGTGGAAAAACTCAACATAGTAAAACGCCATGTAAGACCATCTCCAAAGTACCGCCACGGTGGTATCGTAGAAAAGGAGATGCCCATAGATATATCCAATGTGATGATACTGTGCGAGAAGTGCAAGGGACCGAGGAGAGTGGGGATTAAGTTCCTCGAGGACGGCAATAAGGTCAGGTACTGTAAGAAGTGCGGAGAGGTGCTGGACAGATAAAGGATTGGGGGTTTCCCCTGTCAATACAAGGGGGATTGAAACTGGGGAGCCGAGCCTGTCTGCTGTCCTGTTTTCCCCCTGTCCATACATGGGGATTTTTGGATATAAAGGGGTGTTGATGGGAAAGATGGCCTTGAGAGGTCTTTTCAGAGGGGTTTTATTCCGTAGACAGAGACCCTATGGAGAGGTGTTTACAGATGGTACCCAGGCTTAAGGAGATATATTTCAAGAAGGTTGTACCTCTCTTGATGAAGGAGTTTAACTATTCCAACATCATGGAGGTTCCCAGGCTTGAGAAGATAGTCCTCAACATGGGACTCGGCGAGGCTGTAAGGGATATAAAGGTAATAGATTCTGCCATGAGGGACCTTTCTGTCATCACTGGGCAGAAGCCCGTTGTGACGAGGGCGAGGAAGTCCATTGCCAATTTCAAGCTCCGTGCGGGTATGCCCATAGGATGCAAGGTTACACTCAGGGATGCAAGGATGTATGAGTTCTTCGATCGTTTCGTGAACTTCAGTATCCCGAGGATAAGGGATTTTAAGGGGCTCTCTGACAGGTCCTTCGATGGCAGGGGAAATTATACGGTCGGTATAAGGGAGCAGATAATATTCCCAGAGGTGGACTACGACAAGATAGACAGGATAAGGGGACTCAATATAACCATCAACACCACCGCAAGGACAGACGACGAGGCAAAGGCACTCCTGAAGCATCTCGGTATGCCTTTCAGAACATAAGGAGGGTTTGATTGGCAAAGAAGTCACTCATAGCAAAGGCTAAAAGAAAAAAGAAGTACAGGGTAAGGGAATACAACAGGTGTCCTATATGTGGCAGGGCACGGGCGTACTACAGGAAGTTCAACATGTGCAGGATATGTCTGAGGGTTATGGCACTCAGGGGGGAGCTTCCAGGGGTTACAAAATCAAGCTGGTAGAAGGAGAAAAAAGACCATGACCATGACAGACCCTATTGCAGATATGCTTACAAGGATAAGGAATGCCATCCAGGCAAGGCACAAGGATGTAGTGGTGCCTTCATCGAGGCTTAAGCTCGAGATAGTAAAGATACTCAAGGAAGAGGGCTATATAAAGGATTTTACATATATAAAGGACAACAAGCAGGGACTTATAAAGATACAACTCAGATACACGCCTGACAGGCGTCCTGTTATAACGAATCTCAGGAGGATAAGCAAACCCGGGCTGAGAAGATACGTGGGCAAGGAGGAGATACCGAGGGTGCTGAACGGGCTTGGTGTAGCCATACTCTCTACGTCCAGGGGTGTGGTAACGGACAGGAAGGCAAGGGAGCTTGGGGTTGGGGGGGAGCTTATCTGTACTATCTACTGAAAAGGGGTAGGAGTGCTATGTCGAGGATAGGCAAAAGACCTGTAGATATACCCCAGGGTGTGAAGGTAACGGTCGAGGGGAAGAATGTCAAGGTGAGTGGTCCCAAGGGGAACCTTGAGCTTTCTGTGAGGGACGAGATAGGGGTTGAGGTGGATGGCTCCACTGTAAGGGTGGTAAAGAAGGTGGAGAACAGGTTTGCAAGGTCTCTGTATGGTCTTACAAGGACGCTCATTGCGAACATGGTCAAGGGTGTTTCAGAGGGGTTTGAGAGGAGGCTTGAGATAGTGGGTGTGGGATACAGGGCAGAGATAAAGGGCAGGGAGATAGTCCTTAACCTCGGTTACTCCAACCCTGTAAGGTACGTGCTTCCAGAGGGTGTGAGTGCGGTGGTTGAGAAGAACACCTCCCTTACCATAAAGGGCACTGACAAACAGCTGGTGGGACAGGTTGCAAGTGAGATAAGAAGCCTCCGTCCACCAGAGCCCTACAAGGGTAAGGGTATAAGGTACGCTGACGAGGTGATACAGAGAAAGGCGGGCAAGGCAGGTAAAGGTGCTGGAGGTTAGATGAGATGTCGGTAAGAAAGAGGTTCAACACAGGCTGGGAGAGAAGAAAGGCAAGGGTGAGAAAGAAGGTCTCGGGTACACCTGAAAGACCGAGGCTGAGTGTGTACAGGAGTAACAAGCATATCTATGCCCAGATTATAGAGGACGTGGAGGGGAAGACGTTTGTTTCCGCATCCACGCTGAGTAAGGAGATAAGGGACGAGGTCAAGGGACTTAAGAAGGTGGATGCCGCAAGAAGGGTGGGCGAACTCATAGGGAGACTTGCAAAGGAGAAGGGCATAGAGAAGGTCGTATTCGACAGGAGCGGATATCTATACCACGGTAGAGTCCGCGCCCTTGCAGATGGCGCAAGGAGTGCAGGGCTTAAGTTTTAGCCACAGAGCCCCTGTGGTTTTGGGGGCTGGAGGTTGGGGACTGAATAGGGAGTCCCTGCGTACAGGTGGTTGGGGAGGGCTCTTAAGGGGCTCTCCTGAAGATATCTATTCATAAAAACATACAATTCAAGGAGGTCTGTTTTTTGGAAAGGATAGATCCCACCAATCTGGAACTGAAGGATAAACTCGTCTATCTTAACAGGGTTGCAAAGGTTGTAAAGGGGGGCAAGAGGTTCAGTTTCAACGCCATCGTTGTGGTGGGCGATGGCAATGGTCATGTGGGTACAGGGCTCGGCAAGGCAAACGAGGTGCCCGATGCGATAAGGAAGGCTATAGAGAAGGCGAAAAAGTCCCTGTTCAAGGTACCCATTGTCAATGGTACCATACCCTACGAGGTCAGGGGCAGATACGGTGCGGGTAAGGTCATACTCAAGCCTGCCTCCCCTGGTACCGGTATAATAGCAGGTGGTGGGGTGAGGGCTGTGGTGGAGGCTGCGGGTATACACAATGTGCTCACCAAGTCCCTCGGCTCCAACAACCCACACAACGTTGTGAAGGCAACGGTGGATGCACTCAGGAAGCTCAGGAGTCCTGAGGAGATAGCATCCATGAGAGGAAAGTCCCTCAAAGAGGTATGGGGATGAGCGAGAAGAGGATAAAGATTACACTCAAGAAGAGCCCCATAGGTTATTCGGAGAGACAGAAAAAGACAGTAAGGGGGCTTGGACTCAAGAGGCTATACCATTCGCGCATACTCAGGGATACGCCTGCGGTAAGGGGCATGGTGGATAAGGTATCCCATCTTGTAGAGGTTGAGGAGGTAGACTGAAGGGATGCTTGATAGACTCAGGGCACCTGAAGGTGCCAGAAAGAAGAAAAAGAGGGTCGGAAGAGGAGAGGGGTCTGGTCTGGGCAAGACCTCTGGCAGGGGCACGAAAGGTCAAAGGTCGCGTTCAGGTGGTGGTGTAAAGGCAGGCTTTGAGGGTGGACAGATGCCCCTTAAGAGGAGACTTCCCAAGAGGGGTTTTAGAAACGCCTTCAGGGTCCCCAACAGAACAGTCAACGTGGGAGACCTTGCAAGGTCTTTCAAGGCAGGGGACAGGGTAGACCCTGATACCCTCGTTGAAAAGGGCTTGATAAAGAATAAAAGAGGTGCGGTAAAGGTTCTCGGAAAGGGGGAGATAGATATACCACTGACCGTCAGGGCTAATCTCTTCAGCAGTGGAGCAAGGGAGAAGATAGAGTCCTGCGGGGGCAAGGTGGAGGTAATCTAATTGGCGAGTCTGGGTCCCAATATAGGCAAGGTTCCTGAACTCAGGCGGAGGATAATTATAACCTTCCTCCTCCTTGCTGTTTACAGGATAGGGGTATTCATACCCACACCGGGCATAGATGCAGAGGCACTCGCCGGTTTTTTCAAGGCGGCAAGGGGCACCATACTGGACTTTGCCGCCATGTTCACAGGTGGGGCGCTGGAGAATTTTTCTGTATTCGCTCTGGGTATCATTCCATACATAAGTGCGTCGATAATACTCCAGCTCCTCACGGTGGTCATACCCCATCTTGAGAAACTATCAAAGGAGGGTGAGTCGGGGAGAAGAAAGATAACACAGTATACAAGGTACTTTACCGTTGTGCTCAGTGCTGTACAGGGCTTGATACTGAGTGTGGGGCTTGAGAACATGCGTGGTCCTGCGGGTGAGCCCATCGTGCTTGAGCCGGGCTGGAGCTTCAGGCTCATGACCATAATAACCCTCACCTCGGGTACCACGTTCCTTATGTGGCTCGGCGAGCAGATAACAGAAAGGGGCATAGGTAACGGCATATCGCTCATAATATTCGCTGGTATCGTTGCAAGGATGCCATCCGCTGTGAATAACACCATACGCCTTGTCAGGTCTGGAGAGATGAGTATCCTCTTTGTGATGTTCCTTGTAATACTCATGATAGCGGTTGTGGCATTCATAGTCTATGTAGAGGCAGGTCAGAGGCGTATACCCATACAGTATCCCAAGAGGGTCGTTGGAAGAAAGATGGTGGGAGGAGGGGTACAGCACCTACCGCTCAAGGTCAATTCAGCAGGTGTGATACCGCCCATATTTGCATCCTCCATGATACTCTTTCCATCGACCGTGGTGAATTTCATAGACATACCCTTTATGAAGTACATAGCCGAGAATCTCCTCGGCCCGAGCGGTATACTATACAATGTCTTTTACGTTGTCCTTATAATGTTCTTTGCCTATTTCTACACAGCCATACAGTTCAACCCCAAGGACGTTGCAGACAATCTCAAAAAATTCGGTGGCTTCATACCCGGTATAAGACCGGGACAGAATACAGCGGACTATATAGACAAGGTTCTCTCAAGGCTCACACTCTGGGGAGGGCTGTACCTTTCAGCGGTGTGCGTACTGCCGAGTATACTCATCACAGAGTTCAACGCACCCTTTTACTTCGGCGGTACCGCACTCCTCATAGCGGTAGGTGTTGCAATGGATACAGCCCAGCAGATAGAGTCACATCTGCTTGCAAGGTCGTATGAAGGACTTTTGAAGAAAGGCAGGATAAAGGGCAGGTACGGATGATGAACCTTATACTCTTCGGTCCCCCTGGGGCAGGAAAGGGTACCCAGGGCAAGGCACTCGCTGAGAGGTTCGGTATACCACAGATATCCACTGGCGATATCCTCAGGGAGAATGTGCGCATGAACACACCCCTGGGTATGAAGGCAAAGGAATACATGGAAAGGGGTGCACTTGTGCCTGATGAGGTCGTTGTGGATATGGTAAAGGTCCGCATAAGCAGGGACGACTGTAGAAGGGGTTTTATACTCGATGGCTTTCCCAGGAACGTAGCCCAGGCAGAGGCGCTCAGGGAGATGCTCAGGGGCATAGGAAAGCAGATAGACCATGTAATAGGCATAGATGTCCCGAAAGAGGAGATAATAAGGCGTCTGAGCGGTAGAAGGGTGTGCAGGGGATGTGGTGCCAACTATCATGTCATATACAATCCTCCATCGAAGGACAGTGTGTGCGACAGATGCGGTGGCGAGATATACCAGAGGGATGACGACAGGGAGGAGACCATAGAGGCAAGGCTTGAGGTCTACAGGCAACAGACCCTGCCACTTGTGGACTACTACACAAGGATGGGTATCTACAGGGCTGTTGACGGCACTGGAAGTGCTGAACAAATAACGGAGAGAATAGTAGGTATCATTGGACAGAGAGGTAATAATCCTTAAGAGCCGTGATGAGATAGAAAAGTTAAGGAGGAGTAATATAATAGTTGCAGAGGTCCTGGAGATCCTGAAAGAGAAGGTAGAAAGCGGAATAAGCACCATGGACCTTGAGCTCATTGCGGACGAGGAGATACGGAAGCGAAAGGCGATACCTGCATTCAAGGGCTACAGGAACTATCCCTTCTGTCTGTGTACATCTGTCAACGAAGAGGTGGTTCATGGTATGCCGTCGAAGAGGAAGGTACTCAGGGAAGGTGATATAATAAGTATAGACCTCGGTGTTCTGTACGATGGTTTCTATGGTGATTCTGCGGTGACAGTACCTGTAGGTGAGGTCTCGGAGGAGGCAGAAAGGCTCATCCGTGTTACTGAGACCGCCCTTGAGCGTGCCATATCGAGGACGAGGGAAGGCAACAGACTGATGGATATATCCCATGCTGTTCAGGAGTATGTGGAAGGAGAGGGGTTCTCTGTTGTCAGGGAGTTTGTGGGGCATGGCATAGGGAGGAGACTCCATGAGCCACCGCAGGTACCCAATTTTGGTGTGCCCGGCAGGGGTGTAAGGCTCAAAGAGGGTATGGTACTTGCCATAGAGCCCATGATAAATGCGGGAAAGAGCGATGTAAGGGTGCTCGATGATGGCTGGACAGCGGTTACAGTGGATGGAAGGCTCTCTGCCCACTTCGAGCACTCCGTTGCTGTAACCTCAAAGGGACCGTATGTGTTGAGCAGACTGTAGGGGGGATATGCCGAAGGAAGAGGCGATACAGGTAGAGGGTACTGTTATAGAGACCCTGCCCAATGCCATGTTCAGGGTGGAACTCGAGAACGGGCACAAAGTGCTTGCCCATGTGTCGGGCAAGATGAGGATGCATTTTATAAAGATACTGCCTGGAGATAAGGTAACGGTGGAGCTTTCGCCCTATGACCTTACAAGGGGCAGGATTACCTACAGGTCCAAGTAACAGGGGGAGTATGATATAATTATGAAGGTACGTAGTTCTGTAAAAAGGATATGCGCAAAGTGCAAGATAATAAGACGTAAAGGTGTTGTGAGGGTTGTCTGCGTCAATCCCAAACACAAACAGAGACAGGGATGAAGGTCCCCTTTTCGGGTTAAGGTTCCTGAAGGGGGATTTTAACAGGGGAGGGCCCTTTATAGGGGGTCTTTCCATGGAGAAATAAAATCGATGGAGGGGTAGAGATTGGCAAGGATTGCTGGTGTAGATTTACCCAAGAACAAGAGGATAGATATTGCCCTTACGAGGATTTATGGCATAGGGAGGAGTTCTGCCTCTGAGATACTCAGGAAGGCAGGTATTGAACCCTCTATAAGGACACAGAACCTTACTGACGAGCAGGTTGCGAGTATAAGGAAGATTATAGATTCCGAGTACAAGGTGGAGGGTGATCTGCGAAAGGAAGTGGCAATGAACATAAAGAGGCTCATGGACATGGGTTGTTACAGAGGGCTTCGGCACAGGAAGAACCTCCCTGTACGCGGACAGCGTACCCATACCAACGCAAGGACAAGGAAGGGACCGAGAAGGGGTATCATAACCTCGCGCAAGAAGTAAAGCCTTTTGATGGAGGTAGGCTGAATGGCAAAGGCAAAGAGAGCAAAGAGGGCTGTATCAAAGGGTATCGCCCATATAAAATCGACCTTCAACAACACCATTGTCAGCATTACCGATCCCGAGGGGAATGTGCTTACCTGGGCGAGTGCAGGTAGCGAGGGTTTTAAGGGGTCGAGAAAGGGCACACCGTTTGCCGCCCAGGTGGCTGCTGAATCCGCTGCAAAGAAGGCGATAGACCTCGGTGTCAGGACGGTGGATGTGTATATCAATGGTCCTGGTGCAGGGAGGGAGGCGGCATTGAGGGCACTCCAGGCAGCAGGATTCAGCATAAGCCTCATAAGGGATGTAACACCCATACCTCACAACGGTTGCAGACCACCGAAAAGACGCAGGGTATAAGTACAATTAAAAAAGAAGGAGGAAGAGTTGGCAAGGTACACAGGTCCTGTATGCAAGCTGTGCAGACGCGAGGGGATGAAACTCTACCTTAAAAGCGACAGGTGTTACACTGATAAGTGCGCTGTGGAGAGGAGGAGTTATCCGCCCGGTCAGCACGGTCAGCTCAGGGGAAAGATATCTGAATATGCACTCCAGCTGAGGGAAAAGCAGAAGGTAAAACGCATGTACGGGCTCATGGAGACCCAGTTTCTCAACACCTTCAGGAAGGCTGAGCGAAAGAGAGGGGTTACAGGAGAGAACCTCATGGTACTCCTTGAAAGACGGCTCGACAATGTGGTCTACAGGCTCGGCTTTGCAGGTTCGAGGAGAGAGGCACGCATCCTTGTGACCCATGGACACTTCCGTGTAAACGGCAGGAAGGTCAACATCCCTTCCTATCTTATCAAGGAGAACGATGTCATCGAGGTCGCAGAGAACAGAAAGAAGGTGGCAAGGTTCGCAGAGAATATCGGTGCAGTGGAAAGGAGGGGGGTCCCTGAATGGCTTTCCCTTGACAGGGACAACCTTAAGGGAACAGTTGTGAGACTCCCCAAGAGAGACGATATTACAGTGCCCGTACAGGAACACCTCATAGTGGAGCTCTATTCTAAATAAGTTTTTCCAGCGGGAGGGTTCCATGGAGGTTTTTCCGCTGGAAGGGATTTTAAGAGTATTTATAAAGGGAAGGGTATCTTAAACCATTAAAAGTCTAAAAAGTTACGGGGGCGTCATAATGCAGAGGAATTGGCGTGACCTTATAAAACCAAAGAAACTCGAGGTTGATAGGGACACACTCACACCGACTTATGGTAAGTTTGTAGCAGAACCCCTGGAGAGGGGATTCGGGATTACCATAGGTAATTCCCTAAGGAGGATATTGCTTTCTTCTCTTCAGGGGGCTGCTATAACCAATGTGAAGATCGACGGGGTTCTGCATGAGTTTACATCTATCCCTGGCATCAAGGAGGATGTAACCGACATAATACTCAATCTCAAGAAGGTAAGGCTTAAGATGGATGGCGAGGGTCAGAAGACCCTCAGGATCAAGGCAGTGGGCGAGTGTGAGGTAAAGGCAGGTGATATAATCTGTGATTCAGGGGTGGAGATACTCAACCCTGACCAGCACATAGCCACTGTTGCGAAGGATGGGTCCTTCAACTGCGAGCTCATAGCAGGTACTGGCAAGGGATATGTACCTGCGGAGAGAAACAAGATGCAGAACCAGCCAGTGGGCATGATACCCATAGATGCCATATTCCAGCCTGTAACAAAGGTCAACTTCAATGTAACACATGCAAGGGTGGGACAGAGGACCGACTATGACAGGCTCGTTCTGGAGGTATGGACCACAGGTGCTATAGACCCACAGACCGCTGTTGCAATAGCAGCCAAGATACTGAAGGATCAGCTGAGTGTATTCATAACCTTCGAGGAGAAGGACGAAGAAGAAAGGCACGAAGAGCCGAGGGAGACCAAGCCCAAGTTCAATGAAAACCTCTTCAAGACCGTGGACGAGCTGGAGCTCTCAGTAAGGTCTGCCAACTGCCTTAAGAATGCGAATATCAAGTACATAGGCGAGATGGTGCAGAAGACCGACCAGGAGATGCTCAAGACCAAGAACTTTGGCAGAAAGTCCCTCAACGAGATAAAACAGATACTCCACAGTATGGGGCTTGATTTCGGCATGAAGCTCGAGGGCTTTCCCTCAAGGGAGGAGCTCGACAGGATGCACCTTGAACAGAAGGACAACGTCTGAGGTGGTAGAATCATGAGGCACAACAGAGACGATAAAAGGTTCAGCAGACACAGTGGACACCTGAGATGCATGATGGCGAACATGACCAATGCCCTCATACTCCATGGAAGGATAAAAACCACCACACCAAAGGCAAAGGAACTGAGACGGTACGTTGAAAGGATGATAACCCTCGGTAAGAACTGTCTCTT
>WGFF01000009.1 GCA_015492355.1 Deltaproteobacteria bacterium | reverse complement strand
CTCTCCCCCGCCTTCTCCAGCCTCCTGTATATGGGTTATCCAGCCTTCTGCAGTAACCCTGTAGTTGAGCACATATTCCTTTGTATTCGATAGTATTACACTGTCGAATATACCCGCATAGGCTGTCATTGCATCCCTCGTCATGAAGGACTCTATCGCCTTTGTTAGGGCATCCCTGAGCGCCATATCCAGGGCATGTTCCTTGACCTCTGAGATGCTATCGTACCGTTTGCTCACACCCTCTGCCTTCACAACGATGACCTCCCTTGCAGTGGCATGGGAGATGGTGAAGACCACCAGCAGGACTATCAATCCCCTGAGGATAGATAAGCCCTTACTGTAGAGATAATCTCCCTGTACTGTTCTGGATGGAACCATATTATCTCCCTGTCCTTTTTGAACCAGACTATCTGCCTCTTTGCATACCTCTTGGTATTCCTCTTAAGTAGCCTTATAGCCTCATCGAGCGGGTACATCCCGTCGATATATCCGACCATCTCTTTATACCCCAGCCCCTTGAGTGGCTTCAAGTCCCTTGAATAACCCATCTCAAGGAGCCTCCTTGTCTCCTCCACAAGCCCTTCTTCCATCATCCTGTCCACCCTCTGTTCTATATCCCTGTAAAGCCCCTTCCTGTCCTTTGTAAGCCCTATCCTTAGGGTATCGAAGGGTCTGTCAGAGAAGGCATGTTCCCTTTGAAACTCCGATATGGGACGCCCTGTAAGATAATAGACCTCAAGAGCCCTCACTATCCTTACCGTATTGTTGGGGTGTATCCTCGATGCTGAAACAGGATCGACCTCCTTCAGGAGGGCATGGAGATAATCCCTTCCCTTCCTTTCTGCCTCCTCAAGGAGGCTCTCCCTGAGTGCCCTGTCCCCACCAGGACCTTCAAATATGCCCTGTGTGAGTGCCTTTATGTAAAGCCCTGTACCTCCAACCACAAACACGTTCCTGCCCCTTGAGTGTATCTCCCTTATCCTTTTGAGTGCGTCCTTCCTGTAAGCGGATGCAGTGTACTCCTCATCAGGGTCTTTTATATCTATTAGATGATGGGCTACCTTCTTTCTATCCTCCAGTGAGGGCTTTGCTGTACCGATATCCATGTATCTGTAGACCTGCATCGAGTCTGCATTCACTATCTCGCCCGAGAACATACAGGCAAGCTCAATACCGAGTACGGTCTTACCTGTTGCGGTCGGTCCGAGTATAATGACAACCTTTCTCATGATAAGACCATAGGTAATGGGTATCTTTTTCGGACTAAATCCTGAGGGAAACCCCTTTTGTAAAAGGTGTTTCCCTCAAACTCCCTTCCCCAAAACTTCTCATCTAAAGTTTTTTTGGGAAAGGGGGCAGGGGAAAACACCTTTCACAGGGCAGTCTTCCCTCAGGAGACCAGACGTATGAGAGTGAGTTCAGGGGGACAGTTAAACCGTACCGGCAGAAAGGCACAGCCTATACCTCTGGAGACATACACCTGTGTGGCCTTGAGTCTCACAAGCCCCCCCACATATCTCTGTCCGTAACTGGAGGGCAGAACCGGGGCGTAGGAAAAGGGCAGTCTCACCTGTCCGCCGTGGGTATGCCCTGAGATTACAAGGTCGACACGCTCCACAACCGGTATGAGTTCAGCATAATCAGGATTGTGCGAAAGGAGTAAACGTACCACATCCCGCCCCACACCACGGAACGCTTCCATCACATCTGGACGACCCTCGTAGAGGTCGTTCACACCACCGACACAGATGGTAGCATCCCCTCTATCTATCAAGCGGTGGGTGTTGTTCAGAACCCTTATCCCCTGCCCCTCAAAGAACCTCGCTGTAAGATGTGCATCTGCATAGTGGTCGTGGTTGCCGAGCACAGCGAAGGTATCCTTCCTCAATGCAAGCCTTCCAAGGCTTCTGGAAACAGGCTCTATGTACTTCTTTTCAAAATCCACAAAGTCACCGGTGAGGACAAAGATATCAGGGTTGAGTGACTCTGCAAGGGCTACCACCCTGTCTATGTACTCCAGCCCCACCACAGGACCATGATGTACATCCGTTATCTGACAGATGGTAAAACCATCAAAGGCACGGGGTAGGTCCTTTATCCTCACATCCACCTTCTCTACCTTTACCCTTCTGGGTTCGAAATAGAAGGCATGGAAGAAGAGATATCCACCTCCAAGGAGTGTGGCTGTAAGGAATCCCCTTCTCGATATCATAGGACTCTCACCTCTTGAAAAATCCCTCTATTTCCTTTCTTGTGAACCTCTTTACAATGGGCCTTCCATGGGGACAGTATCCTGCAAGGTCTATGCCTGCAAGGTCTTTAAGAAGGGCACGTATCTCCTCCTTACTGAGCACCCTTCTTCCCCTTACAACACTGTGACATGCTATCCTCATGAAGACCTCATCCACAGAATCATCCACCCTTGAACTCATGCCCGTACCAGCCAGTTCCTCTGCAAGGTCTTTTACAAGACCACCACACCTCCTGCCCCCGAGTATGGATGGAACCGCCTTTACAATAAACGTCTCACCCCCGCATCCAGAGGATGGACCGAAGGGGACTATCTCGAAGCCGAGCCTCTCAAGGATGGGCAGTACCCTCTCAAGACAGTCCCTTTCATCAGGTGTTGTCTCCACACGCTCTGGCAGCAAAAGGAACTGTCTTTCAATATCCCTGCCACTGTAGTATGCCTTCTTAAGCCTCTCAAAGGCGATGCGCTCCGCCGCACCGTGCTGGTCTATTATATAGAACACATCCCCTTCCTCTGACTGGACAAGCAAGAACTCACCCCACAACTGCCCCACCACATCCACACGCAGAAACTCGGGGTTTAAAATCCCATTATCTTCCTTTTCTGTACCCTTTTCAAGAACCTGTAGGGTCCTGTGCTCCCTTTCATCCCTGGCTACTGGTAATGAGAAGGTCTCCCCGCCTTCGTTCACACTCAAAACACCCTCTGGCACCCTGGGCTTTGTGTATACAGGACCCCTTTGAGAAAGGGCTGACCTTATGGACGATGTGACAAGGCTGAACACAGTGCCAGGGTACCTGAACCTGACCTCGCTCTTCTGGGGATGGACATTCACATCCACATCACCCGGTGGAATCAGAAGGTTGAGAAACACAAAGGGGTATCTGCCTTCTTCGAGTATGCTCCCGAAACCAGATATTATCGCACGGTTTATACCCCTGTCTGATATGGGGCGGTTGTTTACATAGATATATATCGACCTTGTTGTGGGAAAACTGTACTCAGGTAGCCCCACAAAGCCGTATATACCGTCTCCTTCGATGGGGATGAGCCTTTCCTTGATATGGTATCCGAAGAGATCGCTCATCCTCTGCATCCTGTCTCCCCTTGGTGCATCTATAAGTATCTTTGTGCCGTGGAAGAGTCTGAAGGATCTATCTGGATGGACAAGGGCTATCCTCCGTACCACATCCACGATCCTTCCGAGCTCTGTGGACTCTGATCTCAAAAACTTCCTCCTTGCTGGTACATTGTAAAAGAGGTCCCTTACCTCCACGGTTGTACCCTCGGGTGAGCCTGTATCCACTACCTTCCTCCTTATACCCCCTTCCACTGTGACCATGGTACCTGTCATATCCCCCCTGGGTCTGGTCCTCAGTACAAGCCTTGAGACAGCGGATATACTCCACAGTGCCTCGCCCCTGAAACCCATGGTGGTTATGGAATCGAGAGACCTTTCGTCCTCTATCTTACTCGTTGCATGACGTGTAAGACAGAGAAGGGCATCTCTTTTGCTCATGCCCTCTCCATCGTCCACAACCCTTATAAGCCTCCTTCCCCCACCCCTTACAGTAACGGTTACAGAGACCGCCCCTGCATCTATGGAGTTCTCCACCAGTTCCTTAACAACAGAGGCAGGTCTCTCCACCACCTCACCTGCTGCTATCTTGGATACGACTGTACTGTCGAGTATTCTTATCCTGTCGGTCATGGTTTTACTTCAGGGGGCGTAGCCCCCTGAAACCCCCGGTTTTTTACCAAGGTAGATTGTCCATATAAAACCAACTGCGTTGGTTTGCTTCAGGGGGCTATGCCCCATGAAACCCCCTGTGTTTACAAAGGTAAAAAGTTGGGCAATGGGTCATCAAATCGGACCTGAATTTTTGTTGTGGGGAAAACATTGCGGGCTATCGCCCTTTTCTGGTAAAAAGGTGTTTTCCCCTGTCCCCTTTCCCAGAAAACTTTTAGATTAGAAGTTTTGGGGAAGGGAGTTTG
>WGFF01000008.1 GCA_015492355.1 Deltaproteobacteria bacterium | reverse complement strand
CCGGTATGAATCCCCATGCCTCATCCGTTGTGAAAACAAGTACAGGTGCAAGGAGCCTCAAAAGATAGTCGAGTATATGGTACATTGTGGTCTGGGCTGCCCGTCTCAGGGTGGATGTTGCCCTGGATGTGTAGAGCCTGTCCTTCAGTATATCGAGGTAGAAGGCACTGAGGTCAACGGTGCAGAAGTTGTGTGCAGAGTGGTATATTATGTGGAACTCAAAGTCCCTGTACGCCCTCAGTATCCTTTCTGTAAGCTTAACAAGCCTGTGGAGCATGAGCCTGTCTATCTCTGTGAGGTTGTTGTACGGGACCATGTCCTTTTCAGGGTCGAAGTCGTAGAGGTTTCCAAGGATGAACCTGAAGGTGTTGCGTATCCTTCTGTAGGCTTCGGAGAGTCTTTTGAGTATCTCACCTGATATGCGTATATCCTCGCGATAGTCTTCTCCTGCAACCCACAGGCGGAGTATCTCTGCACCGTATCTGTTTATGACCTCCTGTGGTGCTATGACGTTACCGAGGGATTTACTCATCTTTCTTCCCTCACCGTCCACTACAAAACCGTGTGTGAGTACCCCCCTGTACGGTGGCTTGGACCTCGTTGCCATGGATGCAAGGAGTGATGAGTGGAACCATCCACGGTGCTGATCGCTTCCCTCAAGGTAGAGATCCGCAGGGCATTTGAGATTTTCCCTTCTTTCGAGTACAGCAGAAAAACTCACACCCGAATCGAACCACACATCGAGTATATCCTCCTCCCTTTCGAAATCCCTCTCTCCACACCCGCGACATCTTATCTCTTCAGGCACAAGCCAGTGGACATCCCTTTCGAACCATATATCAGCACCTTCCTTCTCGAATATATCAGCGAGCCTCTCTATCAGTCGTATATCAAGCAGGGATTCACCGCATCTTCTGCACCTCAGGGCAGGTATAGGTACACCCCATGCCCTCTGTCTGGAAAGGCACCAGTCCGGTCTGTTAAGTACCATGTTGTATATCCTCTCCATACCCCAGGATGGAATCCACGTTATATCCTCCTTTATCGCCCTTAGAGCCTCCTTTCGCAGATTCACATGCCCGTCCATTGAAACAAACCACTGCTCGGTTGCACGGAAGATAATGGGATTCTTACACCTCCAGCAGTGGGGATAGGAATGGCGTATCCTTTCTTTAAACACGAGCATCCCTTTTCTATCAAGGAGAGAGATTATATCACCATTGGCATCGAAGACGAACCTTCCCTCGAGCCCTTCTACCTCTTTTGTGAATCTCCCCGAGTCATCCACTGGTGTGTAGATGGGAAGACCGTATTTGAGCCCGAGTTCATAGTCCTCCTGACCATGTCCAGGCGCTATATGCACACACCCGGTACCTGCACCGAGTGTTACGTGTTCCCCGGGCAGTACGAGGGATTCCCTCTGCACAAAGGGATGGTGTGCCTTAAGCCCATCGAGCCTTTCAAAGGATACCTTCTCTACAACCTTATGGTCCTTCTGCCAGCCGAACCTTTCTACAAGTCCTTCAAGCAATTCATCGGCAACGATGTAGTATCCATCCATTGTACGGACTATGGTGTATTTAAACTGCGGATTGAGCGCTATTGCAAGGTTTGCTGGTAGTGTCCATGGTGTGGTCGTCCAGATGAGTATGTAGGCTTTGAGCCCTGGATCGAGGTCTGGGAATCTATTGAAGAACCCCTCATGGTCGAGTTCGAACTTCACATATACAGATGGAGACTCCTTTTCCTGATATTCTACCTCTGCCTCTGCAAGGGCTGTCTTGCACGATGCACACCAGTGTACAGGCTTTTTACCCCTGTAGATAAGTCCCTTTTTAACAAACCTTCCGAGTTCCCTGAGTATGGTAGCCTGGTAATCCGGGTTCATGGTGAGATAGGGCTCATCCCACTGACCGAACACCCCGAGTCTTTTGAATTCCTCTCTCTGTATATGTACGTACTTGAGCGCATACTCCCTGCATCGCTTTCTTATCTCCACCTTTGATATGGTCTCTTTTTTCCTTCCCAGCTCCCGCTCCACCTGGAGCTCAATGGGCAGTCCGTGACAGTCCCATCCTGGAACGAAGTCCGTTGCAAAACCCATCATGAATCTGCTCTTCACCACCATATCCTTGAGTATCTTGTTCAGGGCATGACCCATGTGGATATTGCCGTTCGCATAGGGTGGACCATCGTGGAGTATATATCTGGGTCTTCCCTTTCCCTCCTTCATTATCCTCTTGTACAACCCCTGTGCATCCCAGCCTTTCAGTATCTCGGGTTCCCTCCTGGGCAGGTCAGCCTTCATCTGGAAGTCTGTTTTTGGGAGGTTAAGGGTCTCTTTGTAGTCCATCTTTCCTACTCCTTGAGGAGGTTGTCTCTACAGGGTTCAATAAGCATTAATTAATACCATAATATAGCCCAAAGTAAAATGTTTTTTTGGCAGGGATAGGATGGTATTATAAAATACAGATAGGAAGCCTTTTAAAGGAACTTCTATAGATACTCAAAAAGATAGTATGGTCTGTTCGATATGGCTGTAAGAGAGAGAATAACATCACCGTTCAGGATAAGGACGGATTTTGTCCCCAAGGGGGATCAGCCCAAGGCGATAAGGGAGCTTGTGGATGGTATAAGGAAGGGTATAAGGCACCAGATACTCCTTGGTGTCACTGGCTCTGGCAAGACCTTCACAATGGCAAAGGTGATAGAGGCTGTGGGAAGACCCACCCTTGTTATAGCGCCCAACAAGACCCTTGCAGCCCAGCTCTTCACAGAGTTCAGGGATCTGTTTCCTGATAATGCGGTGGAGTATTTTGTGTCCTACTATGACTATTATCAGCCAGAGGCTTATGTACCAGAGACAGATACATACATAGAGAAGGACGCATCCATAAATGATGAGATAGACAAACTGCGCCATTCAGCGACACATTCCCTTCTTACCAGGAGGGATGTGATTATAGTGGCTTCTGTCTCGTGCATATACGGTAT
>WGFF01000007.1 GCA_015492355.1 Deltaproteobacteria bacterium | reverse complement strand
GCATTCATTCGGGGTTATCCTGAAGTGGTCCTTAAAGAACATCAGGAGGTTAAGTGTCTGTAGAAGGACTATTGATCGAAGCCATAATAATCCTTCTTTTAATCCTTCTTAATGGTTTCTTCTCCAGTGCAGAGATTGCCATAGTCTCTGCGAGGAAGAGTGTGATAGACAGACTTGTCAAGGAAGGGGTCGCATCCGCCAGGATAGTTTCCAGGATGAAGGAAGACCCTGAGAGATTCCTTGCCACTGTACAGATGGGTGTCACTGTGGTGGGCACCCTTGCCTCTGTCATAGGTGGTGTGGCTGCCATAGAGTTTCTCAAACCCCTCATTGCATCCATCCCCATAGGTATAGTTCAGCAGTCCGCAGAGGTGTTATCTGTAGGACTGGTTGCAATAATCATCTCCTATGCCATCCTTGTGGTGGGAGAGCTGGTGCCCAAGTCCATAGCCCTGAGATATGCAGAAAGGATAGCCTGCTTTTCCGCAAAACCACTCGATACACTCTCCAGGATATCGTCTATCTTTGTGGGGTTTTTGAGCCTTTCCACCAAGTTTGTCCTGAGGATACTCAACATAAAGGACGTGGAAAAGAGGTTCTTTGTATCGGAGGAGGAGATAAAGTATTTCATATCCGAAGGCAGGGCAAAGGGTATATTCGAGGAGACAAAGGCAGATCTCCTCCACGGGGTATTCGAGTTTGCAGATACGACGGTAAAAGAGGTGATGGTACCAAAACCGAAGTTCAGCGGGATAGAGATAAATACCCCGCCTGACAGGGTGCTCAAGTTCATAGCTGAAAAGGGATTTTCAAGGTATCCGGTCTACAGGGAGAACCTTGACAATATCGTTGGTATCCTCTTCAACAAGGACGTCTTCAGGACCATAGAGAGTGGCAGACCACTTAATATAAGGGAGCTCCTCCGTCCACCCTACTTCGTACCCAATACAATAAAGATAAGCAGGCTCCTCCGTGAGATGCAGAGAAGAAAGGTACATATAGCCATAGTCGTGGATGAACACGGGGATGTGGATGGACTTGTAACGATAGAGGATATCCTTGAGGAGATAGTGGGCGAGATAGAGGACGAGTACGACGTTGAAAAGGAGGGACTGGTCGAGAGGCTGAGGGACGGTACGATGATAATAGATGCAGCCGCCTCGCTCAGGGACCTCGAAGACCTGGGGATAGAATTCGGAGAGGAATCCGGTGAATACAACACCCTTGCAGGATTCATGCTTGCAAGGCTCCAGAGGATACCCAGGGGCGGGGAGTTCGTAATCCACAACGGATACAGATTCACAGTGGTGGATGTAGAGGAGAACAGGATAGTAAAGGTCAAGGCAGAGGCACTCTCTCCCAAGACCAAAAAGAGGGCAACCGCTTGAACCATCCAGTTAAACATCAGGGGGTTTTATCCCTGAAATCCCGTTTTTACTTATGAGCCTCATTGTCTGCGCCTTTTTTTGATGATCTTCAGCACCTCCCTGAGCGGTCTTGTATTCAATACATCCTTTTCTTCCAGCCAGCCCCGTCTTGCGGTGTGTATCCCGTAGATTATGTTATTGAGGTGGAATATCCCGTGGGAATCGGTGGATATGGTAACAGGTATGCCCCTTTCGCGTGCGAGCTTGCAGTTGATATCGTTGAGATCGAGCCTGTCAGGGTAGGAGTTGAGCTCAAGGGATACCCCGTATCTCCTTGCCTCCTCCATTATACCCTCCATGTCCAGCTGATAGGGCTCCCTTGTGCCTATGATCCTCCCTGTGGGATGGGCGAGTATGTCTATGAATCCAGAGCGTATTGCCTTTACTATACGTCTGGTCATGTCCTCCTTCGACATATTGAATCCAGAATGGATAGCCCCCACCACACAGTCGAGCCTGGAGAGTATGTCCGCTGATATATCGAGGCTTCCATCAGCCCTTATATCCACCTCCACCCCCTTAAGGAGCCTGAACCTCTCCCCCCTCTTTTTGAGCCTCTCGTTGACCCTGTCTATCTCTGCCATCTCCTTGAGAAGCCTCTTTTCATCGAGCCCATGGGCTATACCCACTGCCTTTGAATGGTCGGTTATGGCTATGTACTCGTACCCCCGTTCTATGCCAGCGGTGGCTATCTCCTCAGGGGTGTTCATACCATCACTCTCCTTCGTGTGGACGTGGAGGTCTCCCCTGATGGCTGATGTGTCTACGAGATTAGGCAATCTGCCAGCCTCTGCTGCCTCTATCTCCCCTGTATTCTCCCTCAGTTCAGGTGTTATCCATTCGAGACCGACTGTCCTGTAGACCTCCTCCTCATCCCTACCGCATATCCAGGTGTTGTCCTTCTCCCTGAAGACCCCGTACTCGCTTATCTTAAGCCCCATTCTCCTTGCCCTCTCCCGCAGGGCTATGTTATGCGCCTTTGAGCCTGTAAAATACTGGAGCGCAGAACCGAATGACCTTCTCTCCAGTACCCTCAGATCCACCTGTAGTCCCATCTTGAGTATAACCGTACTCTTCGTCTCACCCTTTGCAACAACCTCCTTTACCTCTGGATAGCTTACAAAATGGTCCATCACAGGGGTGTTCTTTCTGCACGTTACGAGTATGTCCACATCCCCTATGGAGTCCTTCCATCGTCTCAGGCTCCCTGCAGGCACCACATCAATTATCCCCTTGAGTTCCTTCATATACTCCACGTACCCGACCGCACAGGAATGGGCAACAGAAAGCCTGAACCTGCCTGACATTGCCCTGAATTCATCTATAGCCCTGAGTATCTTCTTTTCGGTCTTCTCACCGAACCCTGGCAGTCCATGGAGCCTGCCTTCCTTTGCAGCCCGCTCCAGTTCATCAACGGTCTTGATACCGAGCCTCCTGTAAAGAAGAGAGACCTTCCTGGGACCCACCCCTGATATCTTCAGGAGATCGAGCAGACTCGAGGGTATCTCCTTGAGGAGTTCCTCATGGAACCTGCACCTGCCTGTTCTTAGTATCTCGAGTATCTTCTCCTTGATACTCGTACCTATACCAGGGATGTCCTCGAGCCTGTCCCCTCTTTCGACTATGGTGGCAAGACTCAGTGGCAAGCCCTCTATAACAAGCCCTGCGTTCCTGTAGGAGCGGATACGGAAGGGGTTTTCACCCTTTATCTCAAGAAGGTCTGCTATCTCGTTGAATATTCTTGCTATTTCTGTGTTTTCCATCTCTTGAGTCGTGGGATGAAGGTTTCTGCCACTGACCTTGCCCTTGTCTCCTGCATACCGAGCCTTTTTACCATGACATCCACAACCCTGTCCATCATCTCCTCCATAGTTATACCGGGCTCTGTAAATTCACCGTCGTGATAACAGAAATGGCAGTACTCACTTACCATCTTACCCTGTGCATCGGTACCATAGTCCTCCTCGTTCCTCATCGGCATTCCACAGCTCTGGCACAATGGTCCATCTGGTCTATACACGTCCATCACCCCCCTTATTCAGGATTATACAACCATAATTTCCGTTGACAATAAATAAAGTTTTAACTTAAACTTCTAAGGATTATGAGCACAAAGGACATGCCCATAGGGGTATTCGATTCTGGCATAGGGGGCTTGACCGTTCTGAGGGAGATAACAGGGCTCCTTCCCTTTGAGGACACCATCTATCTCGGTGAT
>WGFF01000006.1 GCA_015492355.1 Deltaproteobacteria bacterium | reverse complement strand
CCCGAGGGGCTCGCTTACCCCTGAAAGAAAAGACCACAGAAACGCCTTTCTTGCACTGCCTGTAAGGGCATACACAGGTACAGATACCGCTATGCCCTCTGGTATGTTGTGTATCGCTATGGCTATGGCAAGGGCGATACCCACTCCCCTGTCGTTGAGACTCGTTGCAAGGGTTGCCATGCCCTCAGGAAAATTGTGTATACATATACCGAGGGCAACCATGAAGGTGGCTCTCCTGAGCCTGTCATCCCTTTTTGTTGACTCGAGGATATAGGTATGAGGAAGGAGCATATCTATCACGAACATCACCACTATACCGGAAAAGAAGGAGATATATGCTGGTACAAAACCTATGGACTCGATACCCTTCTTGAGGAGTTCCATAAAGGATATGAGTACCATCACACCCGCAGAGAAGCCGAGTGTGAATGCCATGTAGCGAGGACCAGGCCTCCTGTAGAAAAATCCTGCTATACTGCCTATCGTGGTGGCGAGACCTGCAAGGGTGGTAAGAATAAGGGCTGTAAGGATGGTACTGCCAGAAGGGCTCATCTCTTCTCCTTCCCCTGAGATGCCTTTAAGAAACCAGAGTTTTTTTCTTTCTCACATCCTCTTGGAAGGTTCTGGAAAGAGGCATAAAATCCCTCTCTTCAAAACATATCTCCCCCTAAACTATACCCCCGAAAGGCAGGAAGTCAATATTCTGTCCTATCATTTGACCATCCTTGAGGTCTGTGCTAAAAATAGAGACATGAAAGATGCAATGGATGAAAAGACTGCAAAGAAGGAGATCGAGAGACTGCGTGAGGAGATAAACTACCATAACTACCGTTATTATGTCCTCGACAGTCCAGTCATACCCGATGCGGAGTATGACAGGCTCATGCGGAGGCTTGAGGAGCTGGAAGCCCGTTTCCCCCACCTTGTAACACCTGACTCCCCTACCCAGAGGGTGGGTGCAGAACCGCTCAAGGAATTCGGCACTGTAAGACACACAATCCCCATGCTATCGCTCAACAACGCCTTTGAAGTAAAGGAGGTAATGGAGTTCGATGAGAGGATAAAAAGGCTTCTCAATACCAGGGGTGAGATAGAGTACGTTGTAGAGCCCAAGATAGACGGTCTTGCAGTGGAACTCATCTACGAGAGGGGTATACTCACCAAGGGTGCTACAAGGGGGGATGGATATACAGGAGAGGATGTAACCCAGAACCTGAGGACCATAAAATCCATTCCGCTGAAACTCATAAAATCACCACCCGAGTACATGGAGGTAAGGGGCGAGGTCTTCATACCCCTTGATAGCTTCGAGAGGCTCAACCAGGAGAGGGAAAGAAAGGGAGAACCCATCTTTGCCAATCCCAGGAACGCAGCCTCAGGCTCCCTCAGACAACTCGATCCCAGAATCACCGCAACCAGACCACTCGACATATTCTGCTACGGTGTGGGCAGTGTGAGGGGAAAGGAGTTCAGAACACACATGGAGACACTCGAGTATATAAAGGATAGGGGACTCAAGGTCAATCCCCTTGTAAAGGTATGCACAGGCATAAAGGAGGTGCTCCGTTATCACGAGGAGATAGAGGAGAGAAGGGAGGAGTTCAACTACGAGATGGATGGTATCGTCATAAAGGTGAACAGCCTTGCCTTTCAGGAAAGGCTCGGTGTACTCACACGTTCCCCGCGCTGGGCACTCGCCTACAAGTTCGCACCGAAGCAGGAGATGACAAGGATAAAGAATATAGAGGTGGGTGTGGGTAGAACCGGTGCACTCACACCTGTTGCAGTGCTCGAACCTGTGGAGGTGGGCGGTGTTACCATAGAGAGGGCAACCCTCCACAACCAGGACGAGATAGACAGGAAGGATATACGCATAGGCGATACTGTAATAGTCCAGAGGGCTGGTGATGTGATACCAGAGGTGGTGGGGGTTGTAAAGGAGAGAAGACCCGGGGATGCAAAACCCTACAGGCTACCTGAAAGATGCCCTGTGTGCAGGTCCAGGGTCGAAAGGACAGGTGCCATACACTTCTGTACAGGGGGTCTTATGTGCCCGGCACAGCTCAAGGAGACCATACGCCACTTCGTGAACAAGAGGGCAATGGATATAGAGGGGCTTGGAAACCAGCACATAGAACAGTTCGTGGATGAGGGGCTCATAAGGGATGTGGCGGATATATACCATCTCAAGGAGAAAAAGGAAAGGATACTCTCCCTTGAGAGATGGGCTAAAAAGTCTGTTGAGAACCTCCTCAATGCCATAGACAAGAGCAGACACCCCACCCTTGAAAGGCTCGTCTATGCCCTGGGCATAAGGGGTGTGGGTGAACACATGGCAAGGGTGCTTGCGGATGAGTTCAAAAGCCTGGATGCGCTCATGTCAGCAGAGGAAGAAGACCTCCTCAGGATACACGAGGTAGGTCCTGAGACCGCAAGGAATATAGTTGAGTTCTTCAGGGAACCGCACAACAAAAGGGTGATAGAAAAACTCAAGAAGGTAATCACCTTTCCAGAGAAGAAAGAGGCTGTGGGAGGAAAACTCAGGGGAAAGACCTTCCTGTTCACTGGTGAGCTCTCATCGTTTACAAGGGAGGAGGCAAAGAGACTCGTTGAGAGCGAAGGAGGAAGAACAGCCTCAAGTGCAAGCAGAAGGGTTGACTACGTGGTGGTGGGTGAAAACCCTGGCTCCAAATACCAGAGGGCAATGGAACTGGGGCTCAGGATAATCTCAGAGGATGGATTCAAAAGGCTAATTGAAAAGGGTTCTCTTTGATGTCACCCTGCTTCAGATGAAAAACCCTCTTCCAAACCAAAAGCCACCTGCCCTCCCCTCCACGGGTCCCAGGGTTGCATAGCCTTTTGTATTCCCCGGACCACCATCCATCCATGGAGGATGGTCAGGCGTGTAAACACCATCCACTCATGGATAGTCCCTCCTGCAAGGTCATCCCTGTCGAACCTCTTTACCATGGATTTGACAATACTGAAACCGCTACGCTCAATGAAACCTTCCAGGCTGGCTCTGTCCTATCGTGTGAGGTGATTCGGTGGGTAATCCGACTCTGCCAGTGTGTCCAGAAAGCTGTTACGATTTGGCACACTGGGGATTATATGGCCACCTGGTTTTAGGAGCCCTCTTACTGGTATGTTCGATGAACCTGACAGGATTGTCGAGATGTTCCAGTACCTCAAAGAAGGATATGATGTCGAATCTCTCATGGATCTCCTTTACGAGGTTGACAAATGAATCGGGAAGTTGTAAATAAGTCATATAGCTCTTACCTCCTTTTTTGGAATGGATTGGTGGGTCCTTTCCAATTCCAAATAATATGGTAAGAGCTTCTCTATTTTCAAGTATAAGGGTGCAAAACTACCGTAGACAGTCATAAACAATCTGAACTTAGAGTTTGGAAAGTATGAGTCAGTTAACACTATTCGGAGAAGAAAAGAAAAAATTGGTCAATTTAAGGCAAGCAGCTGTCTGGGCCTCACAGTATTTAAACCGCAATATTACAGTTTGGCACTGTAAAATATTTTCTGTAAATTAGAAAAAGGGTATAATCCTCAGGGTTTTACGGAACCCAAAAAATAACGAGAAAGGAGGATTATACCCTATGAGAAAGAGGTTATCAAAAAGTCAAAGAAAGATATGTTCGAGCAGTGGAGACTGTTTGAGAATCCCCTGTCTGTGATGGTCAGGGAGGGTACGAGGATGATATTCATGGCAGCCATTGAGGAGAGGTTCGAGGAATGGCTACAAACAGAGGACGGTGAAGTTATCGTGTGGTGCGTTGCCACTAAAAGCGTGACAAGGAGACAGTCCCCCTATATCGGGATTTGGGTGGTAGCCCCTACTTGAAGAACTCCTCTCTATCGTATACAATAGGTTTTTCGTCCCTCAGCACCCCTCCATCGAGCACCTCGCCTATAAAGAGTGTATGGTCTCCTGCATCGTGGTAAGAGATGACCTTGCAGTCCATCCATGCGATACATTCCCTGAGTATGGGTGAACCCGTAACCTTTGTATCGTAGTCCATATTTGCAAACTTATCCACCTTTCTCCCGCTCTTAAGCCCGAAGTGTTTACCCAGAGGGATGTTATCCCTTCCAAGGACGTTCACAGCAAACACACCAGAGTTCTTTATCATATCATGGGAGAATCGCTCCTTGCCTATGGCAACGGTTACAAGGGGTGGTACGAAGGATGCCCTGCCCACCCAGGCAGCTGTCATGGCATTGACCCTGTCCTTGTACCTTGTGCTTATTACAAACACACCGTGGGTTATCTTCCTCAGGGCAAAGGAAATCTCAGGCTTTTTCATAACCCCTCCTCCCTTGGTCTATTCTTTCAGGAATAGTATATCGTCGTACCATGCGGTGGCAGAGCTGTGGGTGTTATCACTATCTGTCATGATGAAGATACCCTTGAGTCCAGGTGGTTTCCCTCCGAAAAACCTCCTGTAGTCCTCGTAAACATTCCTTTCCTCCTCCATCCATCTTCCTGAAAATTCCTCACCGCTTTCAACCGCAACGAGTATGACCTTGTCGGTATAAGGACTCGGGACTGCCCTGCCCTTATCGAGCCTGTTCGCCCATATATACACAATCGCCTCACCAGGTGGTGCTGTACCATAAATGGCACCTATCATCATGTACCTGAGCCTTTCAAGGAAACCCACCCTGTCTGGATCGTACTCGAACGTCACATACACCCTTGCGGGATAGTCATCCCCTTCCTTCCTCGTTGCATCCCCCTTTTTCATCACCCCTGCCACCTTCCATCGCCATCTGAGAACAGGATATTCCTCAAGCTCTATATCCACCTCCTTGAATATGGCAGAGGCAGAATCCCTGCTCACAGCCTTGAGTATGTAATTATCACTTTCCCTTTCCACGGTATAGACCGTATGCCTCTCTATCTCAGGGAATGTAACCTTCTTCCAGCCCACGGGTATACCGTCCTTCCTGACAGAGGCAGAGAACCTGTCAACCACCAAAAACTCCACTGTATCCGCTGATGACTGGTATGCAAGGAGGGCTAAAAAAACGACCAGAGGCACTACCTTCCCTCTAACCATACACTACCTTGAGTGCCTGTCAGCCACCTTGGTCGCACCATAGGAATGGGGCTTTGTTATCGCAGCGTATCCAGACCCGGTGACCATTCCAACGACCTCTCTTATTATCTCCTTTGTATCGCCCTTTTCCCCCACATCGAGATGTATCTCAACGGGCAGTCTTTTATATCCATTCTCGGAGAGTTTTATACCTATGACAGAGGCGAGCTCTATACTCATCGTTGCCTCGTAGAATATCCTCTGTCTTATGCTCTCTATCTTTCTCCTCCTTGTCTTCCTGTAAAAATACCGTCCGCCATGTCCCACCCTGTGGATGAT
>WGFF01000005.1 GCA_015492355.1 Deltaproteobacteria bacterium | reverse complement strand
GGGGAAGGGAGTTTGAGGGAAACCCCTTTTACAAAAGGGGTTTCCCTCAGGATACAGACAGATTTTAGTCCGAAAAAGATACCCATTACCTAATCCATATATGAACCCCCTTTTACTGAAATATATCGTAGAGGAGCTCAGGGATGGGCTGGTGGGAGGGATCGTATCGAAGGTCTATCAGCCCGATGAGAGGCATGTAATACTCAGGGTCTTTGCAAAGGGCAGGGAAAGGACACTCCTCATCTCGATCCATCCTGTACTCTGCAGGATCCATCTTACAGGGCTGAGATTCAGGAATCCATCCATTCCACCAAGGTTCTGCGCCCTTTTGAGAAGCAGGATAATCAACGCCATTGTACACCGTATCGAGCAGGTGGACGATGAGAGGATAGTGCGTGTTTATCTCAGAAAAAAGACAGATGGCGGTATAAAGACCTTTGTTTTTGTGGTGGAACTTACAGGTAAGTCAGCCAACGTTATACTCGTAGATGGGGAAGAGAAGGTCATAGATGCACTCAGGTACTTCCCCGAGGAGGATTCCCCCAGGTGTGTGAAGCCTGGTGTCAAACTCAAGCCACTCCCTGGGTGTAGACCAGAGACAAGGGGTGATATCCCGGAAAAAGAAGAAGGGGTGAGCTGGAATGAGTGTGTAGACAGATACTATACCGAAAAGGTCGAAAAGGAATCCTTTGAGGCAAAGAGAAGGGAACTCCTGCGGAGGATAAGGAAGATAGAGAAAAAGGTAAGGAGAAAACTCCAAAACCTCCTTAAGGACAGGGAAGACGCCACCACAGGTACGAGCGCCAAAAGACTTGCAGAACTCTTGCTTGCAAACTTCCCGCGTATCAGAAAGGGTATGAAGGAGATAGAGGTTGAGGACTATTATACCTCACCACCCGAGCGGATAAGGATACCCCTGGATGAGAGCCTTACCCCACAGGAAAATGTGGATAGACTCTTTAAAAGGGCAAGAAAGGCAAAGGTGTGCCTGGATATGCTGAACAAACGCATACCCTATGTGGAACAGGAACTGGAGTATATAGATAACCTCCTCTACGAGCTCGAATCCGCAACCACACACGGAGACCTCGATACCATAGAAGATGAACTCATCCTGGCTGGCTATATTAAAAGGGATGGCATGGGTAAGGATCTCCTTAAAAGGGAGGACAAAAGGGCTGAGCCTGTAAGGAGGTTCACCACACAGCAGGGGCTACAGGTACTGTGTGGAAGGAGTGCAGTGGGCAATGACCTTCTTCTTAGAAGGTATGCAGGCAGGAATGACCTGTGGTTTCACGCCAAGGGGGTGCCTGGCTCGCACGTACTCTTGAAGACAGGGGGTAGAAGGATGGAAGACATCCTGCCTTCCATAGAAGAGGCTTCAAGGATTGCAGCCTACTACAGCAGGGCAAGGGAGGAGACAAAGGTAGAGGTCATGTACACACCACTAAGCAATGTAAAAAAGCCCCCTGGTGCAAAGCCTGGTATGGTTGTGGTAGGAGAGGGTTATAGAACCATCATCGTAAGACCACGGAATGATGAATGATGGATGCTGGATGCTGGATACTGACCCCCCATCCACAGGTGTGCCAAAAAGGATGTATTCCACCCATGGTGGTCTCAGGATTTGAGATAGCCAGCCTTACGAGATCTGCCATAATCCCTGTGGATGGGGGATTAACTCAGGTTGTATCCTTAGACCGATGTATATCCCACCAGAGGGATACTGGTATATCCTGTTTCAAAAGAACCCTTGACAAAGGGACAAAAATTTTTTATTCTTATTTATTCCAAACTTATCTGAAAGGGGCTATGTTCTGATGAAGACCTTTTTAGCCAGTCCGGACGAGATCAACAAGAAGTGGTACCTTGTAGATGCAAGTGGTAAGACCCTTGGAAGACTTGCATCCCGTATCGCCCATATCCTCAGGGGTAAGCACAAACCTGTATATACGCCCGGTGTCGATACAGGCGACTATGTGGTTGTCATCAATGCTGAGAAGATTTCCGTTACCGGCAAGAAACTCACAGACGAGGTCTACTACTGGCATACACTCCATCCAGGGGGACTCAAGGAGACAACACTCAAAAGGCTCCTTCAGGAAAGGCCCGAGGAGGTCATAAAAAAGGCGGTATGGGGTATGCTCCCCAAGGGGAGTCTCGGAAGGAAGATATTTAAGAAGCTCAAGGTCTATGCGGGTAAAGAACACCCGCACAGTGCACAGAATCCAGAGACGTTAAATCTATAAAAACGGGGGAGATTGAATGGCAGAAGATACGGTACATATCTCTGTGGGAAGACGTAAGACCTCTGTTGCAAGGGTGAGACTGCTTCCTGGTTCGGGCGATATCTTTATAAACGATAAACCCATGCAGGAGTATTTTCAGCGCGAAACCCTGCGGTACACGGTAAAAGAACCCCTTGAGGTTACAAAGACAGTGGGCAAATACAACGTCTTTGCGAACGTCAGGGGCGGGGGGATGACTGGTCAGGCAGGCGCTGTAAGGCATGGTATAGCCAGGGCACTCATCACCCTGGAACCAAACCTGAGGGCGGTATTGAAAAAGGGCGGATTCCTCACAAGGGACCCGCGCATGAAGGAACGCAAAAAATACGGACAGAAGGGTGCAAGAAAGAGGTTCCAGTACTCCAAGAGGTAAGGTAACAGTAGATTTACACAATAGCGGGAAAAAGGAAGGCACCTTTTGTAGTGGAGTGCCTTCCTTTTTTTATTCAACAGGAATCATTAAAGAGACTTTTTCAGGGTGTAGTGTATGCTGAAGGTTGCGGTACTCGGTGGCAGTGGATACACCGGGCTTGAACTCTTAAGGCTTCTGCATAACCATCCAGAGGTGGAGATAAGTGCTGTCACCTCAAGACAGTATAGGGGGAAGGCAGTCTCTGAGGTCTTTCCTGCCTTCAGGGGTATGTATGACGGGGTTGTATTCAGAGATCCAGATGTGTTTAAAGACACGGATGCAGATGTTGTGTTCTCCTCCCTCCCCCATGGAACATCGATGGATGTGGTACCTGGATTCCTCGATAAGGGAAAGAGGGTTGTAGACCTCAGCGCAGACTACCGGCTCAGGGATATAGAGATATACGAGAGGTGGTACGGCAGGCACTCCTCAGGGGAGTATATAAAAGAGGCTGTATACGGGCTTCCAGAACTCAGAAGGGAGATGATAAGGTCTGCAAGGCTTGTGGCAAATCCCGGCTGTTATCCCACATGTTCGATAATAGCCCTTGCCCCAGTGGTGAGTAAAGATATGGTGGATATCCATTCCATTGTGATAGATGCAAAGAGCGGGGTCTCAGGGGCAGGAAGGACCGCATCCATAGAGACATCCTTTGTGGAGGTCACAGAGGGATTCAGGGCTTACAGGGTGGGAACACACAGGCACATACCGGAGATCGAACAGGAACTATCCCTTCTCTGTGGGGCTTGTGTAAACATAACCTTCATACCCCATCTCATACCAGCATCAAGGGGTATACTTGCAACAGTGTACGCATGGCTTAAAAAAGATATGACAACAAAAGACCTCATGGACCTCTACATGGACTATTACAGAGAAGAACCCTTTGTAAGGATCATGCCAGAGGGTACCTTCCCAGCCACGTCACAGGTAAGGGGATCGAACTTCTGTGATATCGGTATATGGGCTGAGGAGAGGGGGAAAAGGCTTGTGGTCGTATCTGCCATAGACAACCTCGTTAAAGGGGCTTCGGGACAGGCAATACAGAACATGAACATCATGTACGGATTCAAGGAGGATACAGGTCTTGATACCCCGCCCATGAGTGTATGACCACCCTGCCAGAGGTAATGGGTATCTTTTTCGGACTAAATCCTGAGGGAAACCCCCTTTTGTAAAAGGGGTTTCCCTCAAACTCCCTTCCCCAAAACTTTTAATCTAAAGTTTTTTGGGAAAGGGGGCAGGGGAAAACACTTTTTTTACCAAAAAAGGCGATAGCCCGAAGGGTTTTCCCCACAACAAAAATTCAGGTCCGATTCGATGACACATTATCCAACATAAAACCATCCATCCTCTGGGTAGACAGTAGGTTGGCTATATCAGAGGGGATCTAAAATCTGATCTTGAGGAGATCGATACTTCCCACAATCTCGAAGGTATTGGTTAGCCTGTCGAAAACACCCCTTACCTTGAGTGGGGGCGCAGTGTGGTCGAAGGACTCGTACTCAGGCACTGATGCGACCACCCCGCTACTTGCAAGCCCATAGGCAGCACCGGCAAGTATACCTATACCCGCACCAGTGGGTATGTAGTTGAGATGGTCGTCGGGATTATCGGTAAGGAGTACAATCGCAAGACCGATGACACTCCCTATGATTCCACCGTAGAGGGAATCGGTAAGGGTCTTACGCATGGTGTCATCGGCAAGAACAGGTGATGTAGAAAGAAAAAAGACGATAAGAACAGTGGCAAGTATCCTTTTAAGCATGGGCTCTGTCCGTATAAAGATATCTTATATATAATAAGATAGATAGAATGGCTTAGTCAAGAGGAAAAACTCCCCTTTAAGGGACAAATCCCTCCCGGGCCACTGGGATATGGGGGTGGTGCAGGGAACTGCCCTGAGGACAGGGATAAGCCTCCCAGAGACAGGGTCTTTACTGAACAGGTGTTCTATCCTCGTTGAGTGCCTCGTTCATACTGCCCTGCCTGTAGCCCTGAAGATCGAGGGCTATGTATTTGAACCCTATCTCTTTAAATCTCTCCACTACAGCCTTTCTTACATCCTCCCTGAGGAAGTCGGATATGGCTGAAGGGTCAACCTCTATCCTTGCAAGGTCATCGTGGTATCTTACCCTCAGCTGTGAGAATCCAAGCCCCCTTAAGAACTCCTCGCACCTCTCTATCTTTTTGAGTCTCTCCTCCGTTATCCTTGTACCATAGGGAAAACGGGATGAGAGACACGCAAAGGCAGGCTTGTTCCATGTGGGCAGTGAAAGGGCTCTGCTCAGGGTCCTTATCTCCTCCTTCGTGAGTCCTGCCTCATGGAGGGGGCTCCTGACACCGAGCTCCCTTGCAGCGATCCTGCCGGGTCTGTAGTCCATGGCATCATCCGCATTGCTTCCATCCACCACGTTCTTCAATCCCAGTTCCTTTGCCCTTTCAAGACATATCTCAAAGAGTTCACTCTTACAGTAATAGCATCTTTTCTCTGTATTCTCCGAAAAATTCGGTATAAGGAGTTCATTCGATTCCACCACTATATGCCTCACACCCATGGAACCTGCAAGGCTCATGGCTTCCTTAAGCTCCCTCTGCGGGTATGTGGGCGAGGTGGCGGTAAGGGCAACCACACTTCCCTTTCCAAGGGTATCCACAGTGACCCTGAGAAGAAAGGTGGAGTCCACACCACCTGAGAAGGCAACCACAACAGAGCCCATCTCACGGAGTATGGCTTTGAGTCTCTCGAACCTCTCCAGGGTCCCGCAGGGTATGGTCTCGCCTGTACGGTTTTCCTTTGCCTTCTCTAACATACCCTTGTCTCCTCTATTATCTCCTCTGGCAGTGAGCCTTTTATCTCCAGTTCCTGGCTCACCCCCCTGAATGTAGCCCTTATCTTCCTTCTCTCCCCAGCCTTGTTATTCGAGTATCTGAGTATGAGCCCACCCACGAACTCGCCCGTACCATCCTGCAATGCGCCATTTACCACTGCAACGGGTCCAGGAAAGCCCAGGGGTTCTACCAGGGTGTCTTCCTCCTGGAGAAGGTTTTTGAGCTGTATGTTCTCCATATGGTTTCTGCTCACCACTATCTTCACACCCTTGAACCTGAAGTGTCTGCCTGTCTTGAGTATCTGAAGGTCCTTTACTGTGACCTCCCTTTTATGGTCGAGAAGGTCTCTTACCTTCTTTGCGAATATCTTGTCCGTAAGGAGACACCCACCAGAAGGGCATGGATAGTCGTGTATATCGAGTTGGTCTGCGAGCTCCATCTGTGGCTTTCTCGTCCTTCCCACCATGTCCAGGAGTCTCTCCCTGTCAACGAGACCCGACTTTTCCGGTATGGTTGGCTCAAGGTGTCTTGCACACAGGGGCCTTACAACCAAGCCCTCAAGCCCGCTCTCCCGCTCTATTATCTTAAGAGTATTTCGCCTCTGGCTCATCGGTCTCTGTCCCAGTACCTCGCCGGTTATAACAAAGGATGCCCCTATCTCTTCCATGTATCTTCTGGCATGTGTGAACATGTATATACGGCAGTCCACACAGGGGTTTATACCCTTTCCGTAGCCGTACCTGGGATTTCGTACGAGCTCTATGTAGTCGAGCCCCTTTACCATCACCTTTATCGGTATGCCGAATCTTTCGGCAACGAGCCTCGCACCACTCTTACAGCCACTCTCTTTCCTGCCACTATTACAGGTGCAGAAGGGAGATGTAAAGTTGAGTGCAAAGACCTCTATACCCTGCTCGAGTATGAGTTTTACAGCAAGGGTGGAATCGAGCCCCCCTGAAAGAAGTGCCACAGCCCTCCTCATGGGAAAGAAGACCTCCTTTAAAACTCCTTGTAATTTACCGAAATATTATTATACTTTGAAGGAGACCAGAAATCAAAGGTTCTGGGGAAGGGCCCTTCTCTTTTGAATCACCATGTTCAAGGGGACTTGGTATGTCCTCAAAGGGCTGGAAGATTTTGAATCCCGGGCTTCCCTTTTTCACAATGAAAATCTAATCCAGTGATTTTTTAAAAGGTGTGCAGGGAAGGACCGGGGTCAGCAGTCACTTTTTTCTTGAGGGATTCTCTCCCAGGACCTTTAAATCGAGAGGATTCTTGGAAGGATATGGAGGAACCATTCTACTATCCACCCCCTGGGAGGCGTCCTGGTTTTCTACTCCCTCTGATACTCTTTGTTATAACCGTTATAACCACCATCATCTCAGGTGCATTGCAGGAGGGTGTCAATCCCTTCAAGGGTGTAGGGGCATTCCTCAGGGGTGTACCCTTTTCTGCCTCCCTTCTTGTGATACTCGGCACCCATGAGCTCGGTCACTACTTTGCATCAAAAAGACACGGGGTACTCACCACCCTGCCCTTTTTCATTCCGGGTCCACCTATTCCGCCGATGATAGGCACATTCGGTGCTGTCATAAAGATGAAGTCTCCCATCACCACCAAGAGGGCGCTTGTGGATATAGGTGCTGCAGGACCGCTTGCAGGATTCATAACAGCTGTTGTCATAACCATCTGGGGGCTCAAGCTCTCTCCCCTCATAGAGGCACCCCAGGGAGACGATGCCATAGGGCTGGGTTCATCGCTTATTTTCTCCCTGCTCTTCCACCTAACCGTCGGCACTGTGCCAGAAGGTCAAGACCTCTTCATCCAGCTCCATCCCATGGCATTCGCAGGCTGGATAGGGCTCTTTATCACTTCCATAAATCTACTGCCCATAGGACAGCTCGATGGTGGACATATAGTGTATGCCATCTTTGGTCCGTACCACAGGGTGGTCTCCATGGCAATGGTACTGCTCCTCATACTCCTCGGACTCTTTACATGGCCCGGCTGGTTTGTGTGGGCTATGCTGGTGACCTTTCTCGGTATATGGCATCCGCCTGTGATAAACCACTTCATACCCCTTGACAGAAAGAGAAAGACGGTAGGTATCATTACTTTTATTGTATTTGTATTGACTTTTATACCCACACCGTTTTATATTATATAACCGTATGAAGGTCTTTACAGAAGAGGAACTCAAGAGATACGACGGCAGTAACCCTGACAATCCCATTTATATTGCCTACAAGGGTAAGGTCTACGATGTAACGGAAAGCCCCCTTTTCAAGGATGGAATGCATTTTGAGCACTGTGCTGGATGCGACCTTACTGAGTTTCTCGAAGATGCACCCCATGGGGAAGAGGTGCTGGAGGAGCTGAAAGAGGTAGGCGAGTACAAGGGCTGAAGACCCCCCTTTTTCAGGCAGGATCGAAGATTAGTCTATAATGCGTCTTACCATTCTCGGATGTGGTACGTCCACGGGTGTGCCTGTCATAGGATGTCATTGCAGTGTATGCACATCCACCAATCCCAGAAACAGACGTACCAGGGCATCTGTACTTGTAACCGTCCGTCACAGGAACATCCTCATAGACACATCCACAGACCTCAGGGAGCAATCACTGGCAAACAACATAGAGAGGATAGATGCGGTACTATTCACCCATCCCCATGCTGATCACATCCACGGTATAGACGACCTGAGGGCATTCAACCTGCTCCAGAAAGGTGCCATCCCGTGTTACGGGAGTGAACAGACCCTGAGAAGGATAAGAAATATCTTTGAGTACATATTCGTCGATGACGAGAACGATGGCTGGAAGCCAAGCCTCATAACCCACACCATAAACTCACCTTTCAATCTCTACGATATAGAGATAATACCCCTCGATGTATATCACGGCAGAAACATCATAACCGGCTTCCGCATAGACAGTATCGCCTACATAACCGATTGCAGTGGCATACCCGAGGATTCACTCAACGAGTTGATGGGTCTGGATGTACTCGTAATAAGTGCCCTGCGACACAAGCCCCATCCATCACACTTCAGTATAAAGGAAGCCATAGAGGTATCCGAGCATCTCAAGCCGAGGAGGACTATCCTTACTCACCTGAGCCACAGTGTGGACTATGAAAGGGACAGTAAAGCCCTCCCACCCTCTGTGGAACTCGCCTACGACGGTATGGAGATAAGTGTGGATGGGTGAAAGGCTTACAGGCTCTCTATATAGGCTTCTGCCCTGAAGGCTGCTATTGCACCGTCTCCCACTGCTGTTGCAACCTGTAGGAGCGGGGTGGTACGGCAGTCTCCAGCTGCAAATATACCCTTCTCAGAGGTCTCCATGTTCTGATCCGTCTTTATAAACCCCCTCTCGTCCTTATCAACATCCACAAAGTCAGTTGAGGGATTGATGCCCACGAATATGAACACACCCTCCACCTCCATCTCCTTCGATTCGGACGATTTGAGGTCCTGTACCACCACCTTCTTGACCCCTGTCTTATCGCCCTTTATCTCCTTGAGTATATGACTCCACAGTATCTCTATGTTGGATGCAGAGATGACCTTTTCCTGGAGTATCTTTTCAGCCCTAAGTCTATCCCTTCTATGTACAAGATATACCTTGGAGGCAAGCTTCGAGAGATAAAAAGCCTCCTTTACCGCTGTATCTCCCCCGCCAACCACCATTACCCTCTGTCCACGGAAGAACGGTCCATCACACGTTGCACAGTACGATACCCCCTTGCCAAGGAACTCATCCTCACCAGGTACTCCGAGTTTCCTCGGGCGCGCACCTGTTGCAACTATGACCGCCTTGGTACGGAATTCCCCCTCTGTAGTCTTCACCACCTTTTCAGTACCATCTATCTCTATATTCACCACCTCTGCAAACCTTATCTCAAGCCCCAGCCCCCTTGCATGTTTTTCAAACCTCTCCATGAGCTCGCTCCCGCTTATGGACGGGAAACCAGGATAGTTCTCTATCACGTCACTCAGTGCTATTTGTCCACCGATGTACTGCCTTTCCAGAAGCACTGTCTTGAGTCTTGCCCTCTGGGCATAGATACCTGCTGTAAGCCCTGCGGGCCCTCCTCCAACGATTACAAGGTCATACATCCTGAAAAACCTCCTTGTATTTTTTGAGGGGAAAACCCCTCCTGTAAACCCCTACCCCCTCCAGAAGGCAGGCAAAAGCAGTATGAGTATGGTGTATATCTCGAGCCTTCCCAGGAGCATATTCAGAATAAGTATCCATTTGCCGGGGTCTGGTATGGTAGAGTAATTCGATGCAGGTCCTGTTATACCGAGCCCTGGACCTATGTTGCCGAGTGTTGCTATGGAGGAAGATATGGCTGTAATAAGGTCTATACCCACAAGGGTAAGTGAAACAGTAGACAGGGCAAATATCCCCATGAAGAGGAACGTGTAACCCATGACCCCGTTTATTATATCAGGTGACAGCACCTTTCCACCGAGCTTTATGGGTGTCACTGCATGGGGATGGACGAGCCTGTATATCTCCCTGTATGCGAGCTTTATGAGGATGAGTAGCCTTATACACTTTATAGAACCTGTTGTAGAGCCTGTGGAGCCACCGAAGAACATAACAACCAAGAGTACCATCTGGGAGAAGAAGGGCCATTTCTCAAAATCAGTAGTACTGTATCCTGTGGTGGTCATGATGGATACGACCTGAAAGATTGCATATCTCAAAGACTCCCCAACGCCATAGTATGCGGATACAATCAGATTGGAAGTAACGAGAATGGTCGCCACGGTCATAACGAGAAGGTAGAATCTGAACTCCTCGTTCTTGAGATACACCTTGTATCCCTCGTGAAAGAACCTGTAGTGGAGCGAGAAGTTGGTTGCACCGAGGAACATGAATACGATTATAATACCCTCTATGAGGGCACTCTGAAAGTATCCCACACTTGTATTCCTGCTGGAGAAACCACCTGTTGCAACGGTGCCGAAGGTGTGGATGAATGCATCGAAAAGATCCATACCCGCAAGGCTCAGGAAGACCACCTGTGTAAAGGATATTATGAGATACACCGCAAAGAGTATCCTTGCCATCTCCTTTATCCTCGGTGCGAACTTGTCTGCGGAGACTGTACTTGCCTCTGCCTTGTAGAGCTGCATCCCCCCTATACCCAAGAGTGGCAGTATGGCAAGGCTGAGAACCACTATACCCATCCCACCGAGCCAGTGTATCATGCTCCTCCAGAAAAGGAGCCCGTGTGGAAGGTGATCCACATCCGTCAGTACAGATGCACCTGTAGTTGTAATGCCTGAGACCGCCTCGAACACTGCATCCACAAAGGATGGAAAACTCCCTGAGAATATGAACGGAAGGGCACTGAAAAAGGCTGCACCCATCCATGACAGGGCAACGACCACGAACCCTTCCCTGTGGCTTATCTCTATGGCTGTAGAACCCCTGCAGGCAAGGGTGAGGAACACACCGACAGCAGAGGTTATCATAAAGGCATACAGAAAGGCACGTGTATCACCATCCCCGAAAAGGAGGGATACAAAGAGCGGAAAGACCATGGCAAGGGAAAGAAAGAGGGTTATTATGCCCACTATGAGAAGGATGTGCCGTATCTTCATCAGAAGTACTCCGGCTTCACCATGAGTATCTTCTCCACCTTCGGTATGGTCTCCCTCAGGGCAAATATCACAACCTTATCCCCCGGTCTTATGATGGTCTCGCCAACCGGCATTATGACCATCTCATCGTCCCTCACAACAGCCCCGACTATTGCACCGTTGGGGAATCTTACCTCCTTTATGGGTCTCTCAACGATGTCGGATGTCTCCATGGCTATGGTCTCCATCGCCTCCACACGTTCCTCCATGAGGGTGGTAACGGATACTATCTTTCCTCTCCTTACGAACTGAAGGATGCCACTTACAGAGGAGAGTCTTGGAGATACTGCCACGTCTATACCTATGGTGGGCACCATGGATATGTACTCGGGCTTGTCTATGAGGGCTATGCATCTTTCCACCCCAAGCCGTTTTGCAAGAAGGGAGGTGAGGATGTTTGCCTCCTCGTCGTTGGTAACCGCTATGAAGGTATCGGTATCGAAAACGCTCTCCTCTCTCAGAAGGTTCTGATCCGTACCATCACCATTGATGACAATTGTCTTGGTGAGATTTTCTGCAAGGAACTCGCATCTCTTCTCATCCTTCTCTATGACCTTTACCTGATATCCCCTGTCCTCCATGTTCCTTGCAAGATAGTATCCCACATCCCCCCCACCTACTATAAACACCCTGTTGGCTTTCCTCTGTCCCGCACCGAGTATCTTAAGGAGCTTGTGTGTTTCATCAGGGAGGGTCATGGCAAATACGAGGTCTCCCTCCCTGAGCACTGCATTCCCCTTTGGGATGATAGTCTCTGCACCACGGTATATGGCAACTATGAGGATGTTCTCCTCTGGATGGAGTTCCTTGAGATCCCTTAGTGCCTTGCCTATAACGTTGCATCCCTTCCTGAGCCTGCAACCCACAAGCTTGAGCCTTCCCTTGACAAACTCCTCCACCTCTATGGCACCCGGGACCTCTACTATCTTGAGTATCTGTTCTGCTGCTATCTTCTCAGGGTTTATGTTGAGATCGAGATCGAGATAATCCTGCTCAAATATACGTGTATAACTTGCATACTCTGGGTCCCTTATCCTGGCTATCTTCTTCGGCACCTTTGACTGGGTGCCCGCAATGAGACAGGCTATCATGTTGACCTCATCACTGTCAGTAACAGCGATCACCATATCCACCTTCTCTATACCAGCATCCATCAATACACTCGGACTCGAACCACTGCCATGGATTATCCTTGCATCGAGACTCTCCTTTACCTCCCTTATCCTCTTTTCGTCCTTCTCTATGAGTACCACATCCTGTCCCTCTGAGGAGAGTTTCTTTGCTATGGTGTAACCCACAACACCTGCACCTATTATTATCGTCCTCATCTTTCTCAAGCCTCCTTGAGGGGGTTGGAATGATCTTGTCTGTATCCTACTCCCTTCCCCAAAACTTCTGGTCTAAGGTTTTTTGGAAAAGGTTATCACCTCTTTTCAAAAAGGTCTCCCGGCGAGCCCTTAACCCTAATTATACCTTTGTACCATCAAGCCGTCTCTCTCTTGGAAGCGGGACTCTGGAAGAAGGAACTACAGGATGAGTCCCTCTTCTCACCCATCAACCTCCTTACGACCCTGATATTACGGATATCATACCCGCCACCCATACCAGGGGTCTCGAGTATAAAGGGTAGGTCCCTTAAAAGGGGATGATTGAGGATCGCCCGCATACCCCTATAACCTATTTTACCACAGCCGATATGTTCGTGTCTGTCGATATGGGAGGAGAGGTCTCCTTTTGAATCGTTAAGATGGATGAGTTTTAGCCTTTTTAGACCTATGTATCTCTTTATGGTCCTTACAAGCCCCTCCACCTCTCCAGCCGTCCTCATGGGATAGCCCGCCCCAAAGCCATGACATGTATCGAAGCAGAATCCCACCTTCATCGTCCCATCTATCGCCTCAAGGAGTCTTCCCATATCCGAGAGGTCGCTTCCGAATGTAAAGCCCTCCCCAGCGGTATTCTCAAGGAGTATCTCAATCCCTGCCTCCTCTGCACACCTGCGTACCCCCTTTAAAGCCTCAAGGATGCGCCCGAAGGCAAAATCCTTCCCCTTTGTGCCAGGACTGCCCAGGTGAACCACCAGATAATCCACCCCAATACACCCTGCAAGGTCTATCTCGTACATAAAGAGATCGACCGACCTTCTGAACATATCGTCAGATGGGGACGAAAGGTTTACAAGATAGGATGCATGTGCAGAGACAGGCTCTATACCTGCATCTTTTCTCTTCTTTTTGAAGGACTCTATCTCCTTTCTGGAGATGGGTGTTTTCTGCCAGGTCCTCGGATTCTTGAGAAATATCTGCACCGTATCGCATCCGAATCCCACCGCCCTGTCTATAGCCCTTGAGATCCCTCCCTGTATGGAGGTATGGAAGCCCACCGGCATGATACCCCCTCCAGGCTCAGTGTTTTCTCATCTCGATCCTTCGCCTCGCAGTGGAGGCAAGCACACTGGGTATGTTCTTGCTCTTTGCGAGTTTCTCCACATCCTTTTCATGGAGAAAATCGATGAGTTTTATGGCAACACTCACCGGGGTCTTGGGGTTGAAGACAAGTGCCTGCTTCATGGAGTAGTTCTTTATCCACTCCTTGTTCCTTGCTATCAGCCTCAACACATCGTCAGATGTACTCTTGGAACTGGCAAGTTTAAGGAGTTCCTCCTCTGTTATCCTGGGATTCTTGAGTACGGATGTTACTATTACCTTGTTTGAATCCTTAAGGAGGAGTTCCCTTGCCTGCTTGTTGCCGGTGAGGGCAAGCTTTATCTTCTCCGAGACCCCCATCTTCTGTACGAGTTTATACAGGTTTTGCTTCTTCTCGTCATCCATCTCCTTTTCCACGATGAGTTCCGATGGTATGGATGGGGTGTCTTCAGATGGGGATGGCTGGGAGAGGCTACTTTTTATCTCCTCCAGTCTCTCATCCGTTACCAAGGGGTTCTTTTTCAGGGCATCGAGTATCTCTGGATGGGTTTTAAGCCTCTCTGTATCCCCTGAAATGACACCTACCGTAGCCTGAGAGCCACTCTGTGCGAGCCTTAAAATGGTGGGGAGATCTGTGTGGGGGTTACCTGCTATCATTGCCTGGATGGTCTCGTCATCACCGTGCATCCTTAAAATCTTTCTTATCACCAGGGGATGGAGTCTTCTCTCCAGTGCCTTAAGTATCGTCTCTCTTGGACACCCCTCAAGGCCCTTTCCTGCGGTCTCCGAAACCTCTCTATCCCTGTCGTAGGAGAGTACAAAGAGTACGGTAACGAGGTCCTCTGGATCGAGAGAGAGCTCACCCCTTGCGTACCTGAGGCGTTCCTCCTTGGGAAGGTCTGGTGAGACGAACTTAAGAAGTTCCTTTTTTATCTTCATCTACCCCTTTTGAGCCCCTTCCTTTTCCGCCCTTGCACGTTCTATTATCTTCTGGCTGAGGTTCTGGGGCACCTCCTCGTAATGGGAGAACTCCATTGTAAACATACCCCTGTCTCCAGTAAGCCCCTTAAGATCGCTCGAATAGTTAAGTATCTCTGCCATTGGCACAAGCGCCTTTATTATCTGGGTGCCTGACTTGGGCTCAACACCCTGTACCTTCCCGCGCCTTGAGTTTATATCACCTATAACGTCCCCGAGGTTTTCGTCAGGCACATTTATCTCCATGCTCATTATCGGCTCAAGTAGCACGGGCTTTGCCTGTTCCACACCCTTTTTGAAACCTATGGACGCGGCTATCTTGAAAGCCATCTCCGATGAATCGACAGGATGATGTGAACCATCGTAGAGCCTTACCTTCACATCCACAACAGGATACCCTGCCAGCACGCCACTCTGCATGGCTTCCTTTATGCCCTTCTCCACCGCTGGTATGTACTGTCTGGGTATGACACCACCGACTATGTTGTCGATGAACTCGAATCCCCCACCCCTGGGAAGTGGACTTATCTCGAGCCATGTATCCCCGTACTGACCCCTTCCGCCGGACTGCTTCTTGTACTTACCCTGTACCTTCACGGTGGAGCGTATGGTCTCCTTATATGGTACCCTGGGTGTCTTGAGTTCAACCTCACAGCCGTACTTTCTCTTGAGCCTTTCCACAGCCACCTCGAGATGCACCTGTCCCACACCAGAGAGTATAAACTCCTTTGTCTGCTCGTCCCTCCTGAACTCAAGGCTCGGGTCCTCCTCCATGAGCCTTGCAAGACCTGCATGCACCTTCTCCTCATCCGCCTTGGTCTTGGGGGAGATGGCATAGGAAAGGGATGGATTCACAGGTTTGAAGGGAGGAAAGACAATGGGATCGCCCTGATCGCAGAGTGTATCACCTGTAAGGGTCTCCTTAAGCTTCGATGTGGCAACTATATCACCAGCACCTGCCTCCTCCACCTCGTGTGTGCCCTTGCCCTCAATGAGATAGATATGGGCTATCTTCTCCTTTGCATTCCTCGCAGGATTCAAGACCATTGAGTCCTTCCTGAGTGTACCTGAATATATCCTGAAAAAGGATAGTCTCCCTGCATAGGGATCTATGAGGGTCTTGAAGACGAAGGCTGAAAAGGGTGAGTCTTCAGCCACATCCCTCTTTACCTCTCCCTCGGGGTTAGAGCCAGGCTGGGTACCCACCACAGGGGTTCTGTCCACTGGTGATGGCATAAGGGTGTTTATCATGTCCATAAGGAGGTTTACCCCCATGTTCTTGTATGCGGAACCACAAAGTACCGGTACAAACCTCCCTGTAAGTACGGACTCCCTTAGCGCCTTTCTGAGTTCCTCATCCTCTATGGTCTCACCCTCAAGATACCTCTCCATAAGGCTATCATCAGCCTCCACCACCTCCTCCACCAACTTGTCCCTAAAACTCTCCACATCCCCTGCAATCTCATCAGGCACAGCCCCTACCTCGTACTTGCCCGAAAGGTCGTCTCTGTATATAAAAGCCTTCTTTGAGAGAAGATCAACAACGCCCCTGAAATCAGGTCCCTCACCTACTGGTATCTGTAGAGGCACACCCTTCACACCGAGCACCTTTTCCATATCCTCCACCGCCCTCAGGAAAGAAGCCCGCTCCCTGTCCATCATGTTCACAAAGGCAAGCCTTGTGACCCCGAACTCATCCGCAAACTCCCATACCTTCTCTGTCTGCACCTTTATACCTGATATGGCACTTAAGAGCACGACCGCACCCTCGACCACCCTCAGGGCATTGCGTGTCTCTACAAGGAAATTCGTATAACCCGGTGTATCTATTATATCCACCTTGTGTTTGTTCCACTGGTAGTGATGGATGGAGGCGGATATGGTTATCTTTCTTTTCTGTTCCTCTGGTTCGAAATCCAGTATGGAACTCCCATCATCCACCCTTCCAAGCCTCTGGGTCTGCCCTGCATTGAACAGTAGTGCCTCGGCAAGGGTGGTCTTGCCCGCCCCTCCATGGGAAATGATGGCGATGTTTCTTTTTCTCTCCAGTGAAACCCCCACAGAGCACCTCCTTCGGGTTAAAGGTTTCTTTTAGATTGTCCTGTAAACCCCTCCTTGAACGACCTTTTTGATAAGACTATATCCTAAACCCTTCTCCAACACAGGGATTACACCGTGGAAGCATCTCACACCCGATGTGAGACCATGAAGACCCACAGGAGGTGATACATGGGGATTCCACCACCACTCCACAGGATGAACCAGTAGAGTCTATACTATGCCATCGCTGTTCCTCTTGCCGTTCATACGCCTCTTTGTCTTAAAAATCTCCGGTATCCTTCTGAAAAGCATACCGAGAAGGCGATTCAGCGGATTGGACCTTCTAAGAAAGGGTATCACAGGTCTTCCCCTCACGCCGAGTTCTTCCAGCATCCTGTTAAGGTCCCTGTGGTCGGGATCGTACTTGAGCCCCTTTTTGAACACCGTGATGGCACCCTTTCTGTTGCCAGCAACGAGATAGACCCTGCCGAGATTCAGATAGAACTCTGGGTTGTTAAAATCCTTCTTTATCGCCTTGGTACACAGATCCACACCTGTACCTATCTCTCCGTGCCTCAGGGCTACACACATCCCGTAATAGGACATATATGCTGGATTGTCTGTCTCTTTTCTGTATGCCCTCTCAAATGCCTTCAAGACCTTATCGAGGTCTGCCTTCTCCCTGAAAAGACGCTTTCCCCTCGAAAACTCCTCATTCGCGGTAGGTGACTCCATGGACTATCTATTCCTCTGGTATATCATTCTCAAGCCCTTAAGTGTGAGGTATTCGTCCACCTCCTCTATGGTCCTGCTGTCCCCTGCAAGGAGATGAGCCTGTCCACCGGTTGCTATAACCCGCGGACTCCCACCTGCCTCCTCCTTCATCCTCTCGACGATACCATCAACAAGCCCTATGAAACCATAGAATATACCAGCCCTTATGCTCTCTATGGTATTCTTTCCGATTACGTGTCCTGGTTTGAAGATATCGACCTCAGGGAGCTTGGCAGTCCTTGTGGAGAGTGCATCGAGTGAGATACCTATACCAGGTGCTATGGCACCACCTGAGTATTCGCCCTTCTCGGTTATGTAATCGAATGTAACTGCTGTACCGAAATCGACCACAATGACCGCCCCCTTGTAGATGGTGTATGCAGCGACCGCATTCACTATCCTGTCAGAGCCGAGCTCCCAGGGATTGTCTACCAGTACAGGTACATCTATGTTCACACCCCTTCCAATAATAAAGGGAATAGAGCCGAGATACCCTTCTATGGCGTCCTTGAAGGTCTGCTCAAGGGAAGGGACAACCGATGAGATTATAGAACCATCTATATCATCTCTTTTTATACCAGAAGAGGCGAGGAGACTCACCAGGAGTACCCCGTACTCGTCCCTTGTACGGTCCCAGTCAGTGGAGATACGCCATGTGTACAGGAGCTCACTCTCCTTAAAGACCCCTATGACGATGTTGGTATTGCCTATGTCAATCGCAAGAACCATCTATCCGTGTGGCTCTGGAAAGGGGAAAACCCCTTTAGAAAAGGTAATGGGTATCTTTTTTGGACTGAACTGAGGGAAACCCCTTTTGTAAAAGGGGTCTCCCTCAAA
>WGFF01000004.1 GCA_015492355.1 Deltaproteobacteria bacterium | reverse complement strand
GATTCGAAAGAGGGAGACGTACTGCAGGGCTTTTTCTCGGTCCTGTTGTATTTATAGTCCTTTATTCCCTTCCCCTTCCCATTTCAGAGAGTCAGCACAAGCTGACAGCGGTTCTCGGTTTTGTACTCCTGTTCTGGCTCACAGAGGCTATACCCATACCTGTGACAGCCCTGCTCGGGGCTGTGCTCAATGTTGCACTCGGTGTTGCCCCTGCAAAGGAGGTGCTCGCCCCCTTTGCCCATCCACTGGTCTTTCTCTTCATAGGCAGTTTCATCATTGCCGAGTCCATAACCTGTCACGGACTGGACAGGAGGTTTGCCTTTGCCATATTTTCCATACCCTTCCTCCAGAGAAGCCCCCTGAGGGTACTCTTTGCCTTCGGTGTAATATCCGCATGTGCATCCATGTGGATAAGCAATACCGCTGCAACAGCGATGATGCTACCCATAGCCCTCGGCGTACTCGGAGCCATGGACGATATCAGGAAGGATTTTCAGGGCTTCCACATGAGGAGGTTTTCCACAGCCATGATGCTCTTTATAGCCTATGGTGCATCTGTGGGTGGTATATCCACACCCATAGGCACCCCGCCCAATCTCATAGGCATAGGTATGATCCATCAGCTCACAGGCATAAAGATAAGTTTCTTTGAATGGATGACCTTTGCCCTGCCTGTTACAGTGGTCATGTTCGTCTATCTCTTCTTCATACTCGGATACGCGGGGTCTTTTGGCAGGATGGATTTCAGCGGGATGGACGGGTATGTAAGGGACGCACGGAAGGGACTGGGTGGGTGGAAGAGGGGGGAGATAAATACAGCGGTCTGTTTTGGTGTGGCTGTGTTTCTGTGGATACTTCCGAGTGTGGCAGGGATTGTCCTGGGCAAGGGGTCGGAGATTTCTATGTTTTTGAGCTCCAGGCTCAACGAGGGGGTGGTCGCCATATTTGCTGCGGGGCTTCTTTTCATAATCCCTGTATCCCTGCGAAGGGGTGAGTTCACGATGAAGTGGGAGAGGGCTGTAAGGATAGACTGGGGCACCATACTCCTCTTTGGAGGGGGATTGAGCCTGGGTAGACTCATGTTCTCAACAGGGCTTGCAGACACACTCGGTTCCTCCCTTACAGGTCTTACTGGTGCAGAGGGTGTGTGGGGTATAACCGCCCTCGGTACGTTCTTTGCCATAGTCCTGAGCGAGACCACATCGAACACCGCCTCTGCAAACATGGTGATACCTGTCATGATAGCCATAGCCCAAGGTATGGGTGTATCACCCCTTCCGCCTGCACTTGGTGCGTGTCTCGGTGCGAGTTTCGGATTTATGCTACCTGTGTCCACCCCTCCGAACGCCATAGTCTATGGCTCAGGACTCGTACCCATACTCTCCATGGTGCGAAAGGGCATACTCTTCGATATAGGTGGTTTTATAATAATAATGATAGGGCTTATGATACTCTGTCCACTTATGGGATGGGTCTGATGTACGGTGTATGGACAAGGGCTGTACCATGGGTAGTCCTTCTTTCTCTGTACGCATGTTCAGGCGGACTTACAGAGGAGGAGAAGGTAAGGGGTGTAATAGTTGAGGCGAGTAAGAGGGCAGAGGAGAAGGACCTTAAGGGTTTTATGTCCCTTGTCTCAAGGGATTATGCCGATGATTCAGGGAATGACTACGATGCCATAAAGAGGATGGTATTCTATCACTTCATGAGGACAGGTGATATATCCGTTGTGTTGAGGAGCATGGATATAGAGGTCAGTGGAGAGAAGGCACTTGCAGAGGTAAATGCGATTATCACGGAGGGCAGGGGTGTCATCCCGGAGGATATGGGCGGGTATAGATTTACAGTTATATTCCGTAAGGAAGGCAGTGAGTGGAAGGTGATAAATGCGGAGTGGAAGGATGTGGGGGTCAGGGGGTTTCTGTAGGGTGTGACTCCATTGCTTAAGCAGGCTTATTACTTTTCCCTCTCTTTATCAGGGCAGGGTGTTTATCCTATGTAATGGGTTATCAAATTAGACCAGAAGTTTTGGGGAAGGGAGTTTGAGGGAAACCCCTTTTACAAAAGGGGTTTCCCTC
>WGFF01000003.1 GCA_015492355.1 Deltaproteobacteria bacterium | reverse complement strand
CCCCTTGCCGGGGTCTCTTTTATGGATTCAAAAAGGCAGAGCCCCTCCTATCCTCCAAGCCTGCCTTTTGCCTCTTAACGCAATCTCCACTCCAGTGTCTTTTCTATACCCTCCCTGAGCCCGACAGAGGGCTCCCAGCCGAGTATATCCTTAGCCCTCTCTATATTGAGACAACTCCTCCTCAGATCACCCTTCCTTGCCCCACCCCTCTCAGGCTCCCCGAGCCCGGGGGAAAGGTCAGGCTTACTCTTTCTGACCGTATCAAAGATTATACCAAAGAGTTCCCTTGTCTTCGTACCTGTACCAGTACCTATGTTAAACACTCCACCATCTCCCTTCTCAAGGGCAAGGATGTTTGCCTTCACCACATCACCGACAAAACAGTAATCCCTTGTCATACCATCAGGCTCATCAGGAAAGTGATACAGGGTGCATGGCTTGTTATCCAGGAGACGATCCATGAATATCGCCACCACCCCTGCCTCACCATGGGGTATCTGTCTGGGACCGTATATGTTGGAATAACGAAGGACAGTGTATTCCAGACCATATTGATGGCGGTAAAATTCAAGATACCTTTCTGATACAAGCTTGCTTATGCCGTAGGGAGAAAGGGGTTTGGGTGGATAGGCTTCTGTGGTGGGATACTCCTCTGCCTCTCCATAGATTGCACCACCAGAGGATATGAAGATAATCTTTCTGGTACCGTACATCCTTCCTGCCTCAAGGATGTTTAAAAGACCCCTTATATTGACATCCGCATCGAAGGATGGGTCTTCCACAGATGCGGGTACGGATATCTGGGCTGCATGATGGTTGACCACATCAGGTCTCTCTATCTCGAACACCCTCCTCAGCTCAGGAGAACGGATGTCCATGAGATGGAACCGTGCCTTTGGATTTACGTTACCCGCATCCCCTGATATCAGATTATCCACCACAACCACCTCATAGCCCTTTTCTATATAGGCATCGACCACGTTAGAACCTATAAATCCTGCACCACCTGTAACGAGTATCTTCATCCCTTCTTTTCACTCTCCTTCCTTTCGATCTCCTTGAGCACTGTCTTAGCCTCCTCAGAGCCGGGGTAATCCTTCTTTATGCTCAAAGACCTCTGGAGTTCCTTCCTGGCGAGATCATAGTTTCCCTTTTTATAATATGCCATACCGAGATGGTAATGTACCACTGGGTCTTCTGGCATCTTCTCTGCACTCTCCTTGAGAATGGATACAGCCTTAAGATAGGCACCCTTTTTGTAATATATCCAGCCGAGGGTGTCCGATACTGCGGGGTCGTCAGGGAGCACCTCCTTTGCGGTCTCTGCAAGGGAGAGTGCCTCATCTATGTTACCGCCGTGTTCTGCGTATATCCATGCGAGATTGTTCGCAGCAGGGGCAAACCTGGGATTTATATCGAGTGCCTTCTTATACATCTCCTTTGCCTTCTCTATCCTGCCGAGCTCCTGATATATAACCCCCAGTACAAGATATGGCCGCAGTAACCTGGGGTTCACCTCTATAGCCTTCCTGTATCTTTCTATGGCTTCCTCGTATATACCCTTCTTTACATAAAGGGCACCAAGGGCAATATAGGCAGATACAAGATCGTCCTTGAGCTCTATAGCCTTTTTAAGATATCTCTCTGCAAGGTCTGTCTTGCCTGTGGTCATGTACACACGACCCATGAGATAATTCATGTACGGATTGTCTGGCAGTCTCTTGAGATGTTTCTTTACCCTTTTTATTGCCCTGTCATGTTTGCCATCCATTATATGGATTGATGCTATCATACCGAGCACGTTTATAAGTTCGGGCTTCAGGGCAAGTGCCTTTTCAAACATCTTTATGGCCCTATCCTTTTGTTTAAGCATCCTGTAGGTTATTCCAAGCCTTATATATCCAGCAGGATTGTCAGGCATCTGGTCTATCACCTTATTGAAATACTCAATTGCCTCCCTGGCTTTTCCTGCCAGAAGCCTGGAATCACCAGCAACGAGGTTTGCATCTACCCTGTCAGGGTCTTTGTTGAGTATTCTCTTTGCCTCTTCAAAGGCAAGGTCATGGTCTCCTGTCTCAAGGTAGAGGGATGCAAGGGCAAGCCTTGCCTTGTCAAAGTATGGTGCAATCTTCAGGGCCTCGGAGAGTTCTGCCTTGGCAGTCTCTATGTTGCCATCGAGCCTGTAGGCAATGGCAAGGTAGTAATGGGAGAGAAAATATCCTGGCTCCTCCTTGATAGAGGAACCCAGAAGGTCTATCGCATCGTTTATCTCCTTCCTTACAAGATGTATACGACCCTTGAGATAGAGGGCGTAAAAATCTCCAGGGCTCTTCTTCAGTATGGCATCAACGTAAGACTCTGCACCTTCAAAATCCTGCTCCTCGATGAGATACTCTGCGAGCTTCTTACTGAGAAGGTTGGACCCTGGATTGGCCTTCAATCCCTCCTCAAGCACCTCTTTTATCTTCTCCTTCCTGCCCATGTTCCTGTAGAAATCGACAAGACGTATATAAAGGGCAGGATTGTCTCTGTTCTTTTCTATCAATGACCTGTAGGTCTTCTCTGCATCATCGAATCTCTTTGTAAGGGTATAGAAGTTTGCAAGTGTAAGGAGTATCTTTACGTTCCCCGGGCTTATCTTGAGGGCATCCTTGAGCTCCTTTTCTGCCTGTGAGTTCTTGTTCTGTCTCATATAGAGGCTTGCAAGTCCAAGGCGTGCATCAACAGCACCATCCTTAAGGGAGAGGGCTTTTTTGAAGGTACGCTCTGCAGAGCTGTAATCGCCAGAGGCTATATATATGTTGGCCAAGATAATATACGGTCTGGAAACCCCTGGTTTTTCACTTACCACATCCTCGAGTATGGATATGGCTTTTTTGTAGTCCTTCTTGCCTGCCTTTCCTATAGCAAGAAGGATCCTTGCCTCTGTATGGGTGCTGTCCCTTTTTAGAATAAACTCTGTCTCTTCGATAGCCTTGTCAAAATCACGCGAGAGAAGATAGAGCTCACTGAGCCTGAGATGACCATCTATGTGTTCTGGATCAAGTTCAACAACCTTTGAAAACTCCTGAAAGGCAAGCCTGAGATTGCCTATACCACCGAGCCTGAGATAGGTAAAGCCGAGTTTGTAATGCCCGTCAATGTTGTGTGGATCGAGCTGCAGGACATTCTTGAACTCTATGACCGCCTCCCTGTATTTTGCCTCCTTGAAGAATTCCTCACCACGCTTGAGATGATAGTCTATCTTCTCCTCCTGACTGCTACAGGAAAGAGATATCATCACAAGTAATAGAAAAAATATTATGTTCCTCATCTGAAGTCCTTTCTTGTTATTTTATATGGTAATGAGTCATCAAATCGGACCTGAATTTTTGTTGT
>WGFF01000002.1 GCA_015492355.1 Deltaproteobacteria bacterium | reverse complement strand
TCTGGTGATACCTCCTTACAGGTAGAGGGAAGATGTGCGGTATCACCCTGTAGTGCCTCCACGTATAAACCCCTTTTTCTGCCTGACCACAACCACCTCTCATCCCTGCATCCCTGTCTCTACGGTATCTTCGAGACCCTTCTCCTCGCCCTCCACAGGTGGTTCGTGCTCTTCTTCCTTCTCCTCATCCACCTTCATCCTGACCTTCGTGTATGCCCTGAAGCCGGAACCAGCGGGTATGAGCCGTCCCATTATGACATTCTCTTTAAGCCCCCTGAGGTAGTCTATCTTGCCTTCCACTGCCGCCCCTGTGAGCACCTTTGTGGTCTCCTGGAAGGACGCAGCGGATATAAAGCTCTCTGTTGAGAGGCTCGCCTTGGTTATACCCTGGAGGAGTGGCTCTGCAACAGCAGGCTTCTTCCCGCTGGTAAGCACCTTTTCGTTCTCCTCCTCGAAGAGGTACTTTTCCACCTCCTCGCCGACAAGGAAGCTCGTATCCCCCGGGTCTGTTATCCTTACCCTCCTGAGCATCTGCCTTACTATGACCTCTATGTGCTTGTCGTTTATCTTCACACCCTGGAGCCTGTAGACCTCCTGTACCTCATCGACGAGATACTTGGCGAGCTCCTTCACCCCGAGTATCCTCAGTATGTCATGGGGGTTTGCAGAGCCGTCCATCAGCGGTTCACCCGCCCGTACCCTGTCTCCTGCCCTCACGCTTATGTGTTTGCTCTTGGGTATGAGGTACTCCTTTGGCTCTCCTGTCTCAGGGGTGATTATGACCTTCCTCTTACCCTTTGTGTCCTTGCCAAAGGAGACCACCCCGTCTATCTCGCTTATCACGGCACACTCCTTGGGCTTCCTTGCCTCAAAGAGCTCCGCTACCCTGGGCAGTCCCCCTGTTATGTCCTTTGTCTTGGTGGTCTCTCTGGGTATCTTGGCTATAATATCGCCTGCCTTTACGTGTGCGCCCTCTGTTGTGGTTATAATCGCACCCACAGGCAGAAGATACCTCGCCTCCGCATCCGTCCCTGCTATCCTGTACGTCCTTCCTGCCTCATCCTTTATGGATATCCTGGGCTTGAGGTCACCCTCCCTGTACGGCATGATGACCTTGCTCGAAAGACCTGTAACCTCGTCCACCTGCTCCTTCATGGTCTTTCCCTCTTCTATATCACCGAACTTCACTATACCCGACATCTCCGTGAGTATGGGTATGGAGTACTGGTCCCACTCCGCAAGTATAGCCCCCGGGGTGACCCTGTCTCCCTCCTTCACCTTGAGCTTCGCTCCATATATAACCGGGTTTCTCTCCCTGTCCCTTCCCTGCTCGTCCTGTATGGCTATCTCACCGTTACGGTTCATCACCACCACTTCGTTCCTGGAGTTGACCGCTGTGGTGAGGTTGTAGAACTTTATAATACCCTCGTGCCTTGCCTCCAGGATGGTCTGCTCTGCCCTCCTCGATGCGGTACCACCTATGTGGAAGGTCCTCATGGTGAGCTGGGTGCCGGGCTCACCTATGGACTGGGCTGCAATCACACCCACAGCCTCGCCTATCTCAACGAGCCTCCCCCTGGCAAGGTCCCTTCCGTAGCACTTCGCACATATACCCCTGATACTCCTGCACGTAAGCACACTCCTTATCTTTACCTTCTCTATCCCTGCCTCCTCTATCTTCTCCACCTTCTCCTCGTCTATCTCCTCGTTGGCACGGACTATAACCTCGCCTGTGAAGGGATCGACCACGTCCTCAAGGGCAACCCTTCCAAGTAGCCTCTCCCCTATGGGTTCTATTATCTCTCCACCCTCAACGAGGCTCGTCATGTATATACCGTCCAAGGTACCGCAGTCCTCCTCCACTATGATGGCATCCTGCGCCACATCCACAAGCCTCCTTGTAAGATACCCCGAGTTTGCGGTCTTGAGTGCTGTATCCGCAAGTCCCTTTCTTGCACCGTGTGTGGATATGAAGTACTGGAGGACAGTCAGTCCCTCCCTGAAGTTGGCGGTAATAGGGGTCTCTATAATCTCTCCAGAGGGCTTTGCCATGAGTCCCCTCATACCAGCGAGCTGACGTATCTGCTGGGCAGAACCCCTCGCACCAGAGTCGGCCATCATGAATATGGGGTTGAAACTCGGCACATCCCTCTCCCTGCCGTCCCTGTCCCTGATGGTCTCCTTGCCGAGGTCCTTGAGGAGTTCATCCGCTATCTCCTCTGTTATCTGCGCCCATATATCTATCACCTTGTTGTAACGCTCTCCGTCGGTTATGAGACCCTCGTTGTACTGTTTCTGTATCTCCTTCACCTCGTTGTATGCCTTCTCGAGGAGCTCCTCCTTGCGGGCGGGTATCTTCATATCGTCTATACATATAGAGATGCCTGCCTTTGTCGCATAGAAGTAGCCCATATCCTTGAGCCTGTCCGCAAGAAGGACTGTCTCCTTGTTGCCGGCACACCTGTAGCATATATCTATGAGATCTGCCAGTGCCTTCTTGTCCATCACCCTGTTGACCTCATCGAAGCCTATACTGTCGGGCACTATCTCGTAGAGGAGCACCCTTCCAACAGTGGTATCAACGAGCCTTCCGTCGTACTTGACCTTTACCTTTGCCTGGAGGTGCACCTCCCCTGCATCGTAGGCACTCCTTACCTCCTCGAAATCCGAAAATATCCTGCCCTCACCCCTGACGTTGAACCTCTCCCTTGTAAGGTAATACAGTCCAAGCACTATGTCCTGGGTGGGCACTATGATGGGCTTTCCATGGGCAGGGGAGAGGATGTTGTTTGTGGACATCATGAGCACACGGGACTCCACCTGCGCCTCTATGGAAAGGGGTATGTGTACTGCCATCTGGTCTCCATCGAAGTCCGCATTGAAGGCGGTACAGACAAGGGGATGGAGCTGTATAGCCTTACCCTCTATGAGCACTGGTTCGAATGCCTGGATTCCGAGCCTGTGGAGTGTGGGTGCACGGTTTAGAAGCACGGGATGCTCCTTTATAATCTCATCGAGCACGTCCCACACCTCGGGCCATTCACGTTCGAGCATCTTCTTTGCGCTCTTTATGGTGGTCGCATAGCCCTTCTCTTCGAGTTTCTGGTAGATGAAGGGTTTGAAGAGTTCGAGTGCCATCTTCTTGGGCAGTCCGCACTGATGTAGCCTCAGGTCAGGTCCTATGACGATGACAGACCTCCCAGAGTAGTCCACACGCTTGCCCAGAAGGTTCTGCCTGAACCTTCCGCCCTTGCCCTTTATCATATCGCTCAGGGACTTAAGGGGTCTTTTGTTCTGCCCTGTTATGACCCTTCCCCGCCTGCCGTTATCGAAGAGTGCATCCACAGCCTCCTGGAGCATACGTTTCTCGTTCCTGATGATGATATCAGGGGCGTTGAGCTCCATGAGCCTCTTGAGGCGGTTGTTCCTGTTTATGACCCTCCTGTAGAGGTCGTTGAGGTCGGATGTAGCGAACCTTCCACCATCAAGAGGCACAAGTGGCCTCAGATCGGGCGGAAGGACGGGTATCACATCGAGTATCATCCACTCTGGCCTGTTCCCAGAGTTCAAAAACGCCTCCACTATCTTGAGACGCTTTGCTATCCTCTTCTTTCTCGCATCCGAAGAGGTCTTCTTCATCTCGTTCCTGAGTGTGGAGGAGAGTTTCTCAAGGTCGAGCCTGCTGAGCATCTCCTTTATCGCCTCTGCACCTATTCCAGCCCTGAAACCGTCGGGTCCATATCTTTCTACTGCCTTCTGGTACCTCTCCTCTGTGAGGAGTTCACCAAACTTGAGATCGGTCTCCTTGGGGTCGATAACCACATGGTTCTCGTAGTAGAGTACCCTTTCGACCTCCTTGAGGGTCATATCGAGTAGCATGCCTATCCTGGAGGGCAGGCTCCTCAAAAACCAGATATGCGCAACAGGAGAGGCGAGCTCTATATGACCGAGTCTTTCGCGTCTGACACTCGAATGTATCACCTCCACACCGCACTTCTCGCACACCGCCCCCCTGTGTTTCATCCGCTTGTACTTCCCGCAGTTACACTCAAAGTCCTTGACAGGACCGAATATCTTGGCACAGAAAAGACCATCCCGTTCAGGCTTAAAGGTCCTGTAGTTTATGGTCTCGGGTTTCTTCACCTCGCCGTGGGACCACTCCCTTATCTTCTCCGGCGATGCGATGGTTATCCTTATGGCGTTAATATCCATTGGGTTTTTACGCTTCTCAAACATTGCCATAAGGCTCTCCAATGTGTACCTCCTTGTGGTTGAAGGGTTAGTTCTCTCAGCCGGGAAAACCCATTTCTCCAGAAAACGGGCTCTCCCGGACCTTTACAGAAGATATAAACCCTAAGGGAACCTCCCCGGGGGAGCCTCCTTCCTTCCCGAAGGCCTCCCCTCAGGAAGACCTCATTTTTTCTCCTCTGTCATCAAATCCACATCGAGTCCAAGGCTCTGGAGTTCCTTTACAAGGACACTGAAGGACTCAGGCAGTGTGGGCTCAAGGTTGTAGTTACCCATGACTATGTTCTCGTACATCTTCGTCCTTCCTGGCACGTCATCCGACTTGACAGTGAGGAACTCCTGAAGGGAGTACGCAGCCCCGTATGCCTCCAGTGCCCAGACCTCCATCTCACCGAGCCTCTGTCCACCGAACTGTGCCTTTCCACCGAGTGGCTGTTGTGTTACAAGCGAGTACGGACCCGTGCTCCTTGCGTGTATCTTGTCGTCCACGAGGTGATGGAGCTTGAGCATGTACATCATGCCCACTGTTACCTCCTGGTCGAAGGGCTCACCGGTCCTTCCGTCATAGAGTACCGTCTTGCCACTCCTTGGAAGCCCTGCCATCTCAAGGTGCCTTTTTACGTCCTTCTCCGTGGCACCATCGAACACGGGATTTGCGACGTGGATACCATCCCTGAGCCTCTCTGCGAGAAGAACAACCTCTTCATCGCTGAGACTGTTTACAAATTTACTGAACTCTGGAGAACCGTATATCTTTTTTATCCTGTCTCTTATTGTGTTCGGGCTTGCGTGTCTTTCGAGGAGTTCGCCTATGAGTCTACCCATGTTCTTTACAGCCCATCCAAGATGGGTCTCAAGTATCTGCCCGATATTCATCCTTGATGGCACACCCAGAGGATTGAGCACTATGTCCACCGGTGTACCATCCTCGAGATAGGGCATATCCTCCTCTGGCAGTATCCTCGATATGACCCCTTTGTTGCCGTGTCTTCCAGCCATCTTATCACCCACAGAGAGCTTCCGCTTCATGGCAATATAGACCTTTACCATCTTTATAACACCGGGTGGAAGTTCATCTCCCCTCTTGAGCCTGTTCACCCTGTTGTCGAAGAACACCTTTATGAGGTCTATCTGCTCGTTTAGCTTGTCGAGTATGTTCTCCACCTCGTGTGCTGTCTTCTCGTCCACCACCTTGGTCAGCTCCGACCACCTGCTGTATGGAAGGCTCCCTACCGCTTCATCCGTGATGACCTTGCCCTTGGATATAATCGTATTGCCCTTCCTGTCCGAGATACCTGCCTGCGCCTTTCTGCCCACCACCAGCCTCTTTATACGGCTGAGGGCTGTCTCCTTTACTATGCCTATCTCATCGTCCCTGTCCTTTATAAGCCTTGCTATCTCTCTATCCTCTATGGACTTGCTCCTTTCGTCCTTCTCCACACCCTTTCTCGAAAATACCTTTGCATCTATTACAACACCCTCGATACCAGGGGGTACCCTGAGGGATGTATCCTTCACATCCTCTGCCTTCTCGCCGAATATCGCCCTCAGGAGCTTCTCCTCCGGGGAGAGCTGTGTCTCGCCCTTTGGTGTTACCTTTCCTACCAGTATATCCCCTGGCTTCACCTCTGCACCTATCCTTATGATACCGCTCTCATCGAGGTTCTTGAGCGCCTCCTCTCCCACATTCGGTATATCCCTGGTTATCTCCTCCCTTCCGAGCTTCATGTCCCTGGCAACCACCTCGAACTCCTCTATATGTATGGACGTGAACACATCGTCCTTCAGGAGCCTCTCACTTATGAGTATGGAGTCCTCAAAATTGTACCCACCCCATGGCATGAAGGCAACAAGCACGTTCCTTCCAAGGGCGAGTTCCCCGTTCGCAGTGGACGGACCATCAGCTATCACATCCCCTGCCTTGACCACATCGCCCTTCTTCACTATGGGCTTCTGGTTGAGATAGGTATTCTGGTTGGACCTCCTGAACTTTATGAGGTTGTATATATCCACACCGTTGTTCTCGTTCCTTATGACGATACGCGTCCCGTCCACACTCTCCACCACACCGGGGCTCTTAGCCAGCACGGTCACACCCGAGTCCCTTGCAACCACACTCTCCATGCCCGTGCCTATAAGTGGTGCCTCTGTCTGCACAAGGGGCACTGCCTGACGCTGCATGTTCGAACCCATAAGCGCCCTGTTCGCATCGTCGTTCTCAAGGAACGGTATGAGGGATGCAGCAACACTTACAAGCTGGTTGGGAGATACGTCCATGAGGGTTATCTCCTCTGGCTTTGCCATGACGAACTCTCTACCCTTCCTTGCGGATACGAACTCGGTCGTGAATCTGCCGTCCTTGTCTATCGGTGCGTTAGCCTGGGCTATAACATGGTCCTCCTCATCGAGGGCAGAAAGGTAGATGATACGGTTTGTCACCTTTCCGTCCACAACCACCCTGTAGGGTGTCTCTATAAAACCGAACTCGTTTATCCTCGCATAGGTGCTCAGGGATACGATAAGACCGATGTTCGGTCCCTCTGGTGTCTCTATGGGGCATATCCTCCCGTAATGGGTTGCATGGACATCCCTTACCTCGAATCCAGCCCTCTCACGGGTCAGACCACCGGGACCGAGGGCAGAGAGCCTCCTTTTGTGGGTTATCTCTGAAAGGGGGTTGGTCTGGTCCATGAACTGGGAGAGCTGGCTTGAGCCGAAAAACTCCTTTATCACCGCTGATACTGGCTTGGGATTTATAAGATCATGGGGCATGAGGGTCTCTATCTCACCAAGGCTCATCCTCTCCTTAACCGCCCTCTCCATCCTCAAAAGCCCTATCCTGTACTGGTTCTCGAGAAGCTCACCCACACACCTCACCCTGCGGTTCCCAAGGTGATCTATATCGTCCACCTCGCCCTGACCGTTCTTGAGATAGATAAGATACCTTACCACCCCGAGGATGTCCTCCTTCCTGAGGGTGGTGTGATCGAGGGGTACATCGAAGCCGAGCTTGCGGTTGAGCTTGAGTCTTCCCACCTTCGACAGATCGTATCTCTCAGGGGAGAAGAAAAGATTGTGGAAGTACTGGTTTGCGGTCTCCACAGTGGGTATATCTCCAGGTTTGAGCCTCTTGTATATCTCTATCCTTGCGTTGATGGTCATGTTGGTTATGGGATCATCAGGGTTCTCCTTCCTGTAGTCCTGGATGGGCTTGGTCTCCTCATCCCCTATGTGGTCGTTAAGGAGGGTCTCCCTCAGGGATGGACCTATGGCATCTATGAACAGGAGTTTGAAACTCTTGATATTCCTTCTCGATATCTCATCGAGTTTCTCCCTTGTGAGGGTCTGGTTGCACTCAAGGATTATCTCCCCTGTCTTTGGATCGTATATGTCAGTGGATGCTATCCTGCCGATTATATCCTCTACCTCAACAGGTATGTACTTTATACCCGCATTGACTATCTTCTTTATGACGAGCCTTGTGAACTTTCTGTCCTTCTTTACTATTATCTCCCCTGTCCTCGGGTCCTTGATGTCTCTACTTGCCCTCTGACCTATTATGTACTCAGGCTCCACACTCTTGAGTATCTTCTTCCCCTCAAGGACTATCTCCTCGCTCGGATAGAAGTAGTTGAGGAGTTCCTCCACAGAGTAGCCGAGTGCCTTGAGGAGTATGGTCGCTGGCATCTTCCTTCTCTTGTCTATGCGCACGTATAGCCAGTCCTTCTGGTCGAACTCGAAGTCGAGCCACGAACCATTGTAGGGTATTATCCTTGCGGTACACTGGAGCCTGCCTGTAAAGCCCTTTGGCTTTTCGTACTCGAAGAACACACCCGGGGAACGGTGGAGCTGGCTCACTATGACACGCTCTGTGCCGTTAATGATAAAACTCCCTGTATCGGTCATGAGGGGTATCTCACCGAAGTATACCTCCTGCTCCTTTATATCCCTTATGCTCTGTGCACCGGTCTCAGGGTCCCTGTCCCATATGATGAGCCTTGCCAGTATCTTTATGGGTGCGGCATAGGTCATGCCCTTCTGGTGGCACTCCTCTATGGTATACTTGGGCTCAAGAAGGATGTACTTTACGAACTCAAGGGATGCGGTACCGCTGAAGTCCTTTATGGGAAAGACACTCTTGAACGCAGCCTGAAGCCCTACATCCTTTCTCTCCTCTGGCTTCACATCCATCTGCAGAAACTCCCTAAAGGACTTCTTCTGGACCTCTATAAGGTTCGGAAGTTCTATTACCCTGCCGATCCTCGAAAAGTTCTTCCTTAAAAGACTACCATCCCTCAAGTTAAGAGACCCCATTTCTTAAAACTCCTTTCCAAAGGTTAAAGGACTTATGCCTTCTAAATAATCCGCCCGCAGGCAAGCCCACGGGCAGATTATCTCTTCAAGGGAAGACCCCTTCCTTAAAAAAGAATGACAATCCTCAGGGCGATACCCCACGGGGGGATATAGCCCGCGGGATGACCACCCTGAATCACACCTCTTTTTGAAAGGCATTATTGTATCTCCACCTCTGCTCCAGCACCCTCTACCTGTTTCTTTATCTTCTCTGCCTCCTCCTTGGAAATACCCTCCTTGAGTGGTTTCGGTGCACTCTCGACCAGCTCCTTTGCCTCCTTCAGACCGAGCCCTGTTACAGCCCTCACCTCTTTTATCACCTTTATCTTCTCCGATCCAACTGATTTGAGCACCACTGTGAACTCTGTCTTCTCCT
>WGFF01000001.1 GCA_015492355.1 Deltaproteobacteria bacterium | reverse complement strand
GGTGCAAGCCTCGAACCTATAGCCCCTCCTGCAGGACCACCAAAGTATGTACCTATGGCTGCACCAGCAATGGGCAGTACACGCCTTGCAACCCTCTTGAGCACACCACCGAGTGCACGGAACGGGGCACTCCTGAAGACACGGCCTACCTTGCGTGCCACCTTCTTAAAAAGGCTCCCCAAAAACTGTTCCAGCTCTGCCTCATCCGTAATCTCGAGCAACTCCGCAGCCAGCTCCATCTCCTCACTCTCATCGAACGGACTCTCAAGCTCATAACCTCCCTCTTCCTCGTACTCAAACTCGAACTCACCGGGTTCAAACACATCACCCATACCTTCCTCCTCAAGCTCGGTAAGTGTCTGATCGATATCATGCATGGCAAGACCTCCTTTGTTTTTTGGATTTCAAAAGGGATCCCTTTTGGTCTATCCTTTAAGGGCAATATCCGTGCCAGTGTAAGTTGTTGATTTTTCAAGGGACGGGGGCGAAGCCAGCTTCGCCACAGGGGGGTTTAGAGCGAAGAGTGCTTCGTTGTTTCAGAGACAGGTGACAAAATAGGAGGTGAAAGGTGAACCCTCATCCAAGGCTCACCCACTGTGGAGGCTATTTTATGGTGTGCTTATTAATGAATAAGAACCCTGCATCGGTAAAGGGGATCTTTGGGGATATCCCGTGGAGTCATACTAAAAAAGATTCCACTCCGGACAAATAAACAGAGGTAAACCCAAAAAAATACTACCGTAACCTGAAAAGAGAGAGCCTCTTAACAAGGGTTACTCTCGTATAGATGCAACCCCTGCTCCCCTATAAACAGGTGTCAGATATGTCTTTTGCCAGCCCTCGGCTTTAGATCCTTAATCCCCAGGGTTTTCATCTTGATAAGGAGGGTATTCCTGTGTACCTTCATGAGGTTTGCAGCAGCCATCTGGTTCCAGTTGGTTCTGTTGAGGACGTTTATTATATAGTTCCTTTCAAATGCCCTGCAAGCCTCTCTGAGGTTGCTAAACGCCTGATCCTTGGTTCTCACACCCTGGGAGAACACACCGGATGGCAGTTCGTCTATGCTTATCTCCTCCCCGTTCTTTGCAAGGACGACGAGACGCTCGATGAGGTTTTCAAGTTCACGCACGTTACCTGGCCAGTGGTAGTCCTGTAGCACACCGAGCACATCAGGGGCTATGCCCTTTATGTCCTTTCTGCACTCCTTGCTGTGGAGTTCCATAAAATACTGGACCAGTAAGGGGATGTCCTCTTTTCTCTCCCTCAGGGGAGGCAGTTCTATGGGCACGACCTTGAGCCTGTAGTAGAGGTCTTCTCGAAAGGTACCCCTGCTTACCGCATCCTCAAGGCTCGTGTTGGTTGCGGCGATAATCCTTATATTGACCTTTATCTGTTCATTGCCACCCACCCGCTCAAAGGACCTCTCCTGGAGTACCCTGAGGAGTTTTATCTGGAGGTGCAAAGGGAGTGTGGATATCTCATCGAGGAAGACTGTACCACCATCAGCATATTCGAACTTTCCTATCTTCTTGGAATGAGCGCCTGTGAATGCGCCCTTTTCGTATCCGAAAAGCTCGCTCTCCATGAGCTCCGAAGGTACTGCTCCACAGTTTACAGCAACGAATGGTTTGTTCCTTCTACTGCTGAGCATGTGGATTGCCCTTGCCACAAGTTCCTTGCCTGTGCCACTCTCCCCTGTTATCAGGACATTGGAGGATGTGGAGCTTACCTTTTCTATGAGTTCAAACACCCTGTTCATTCTTGGGGACCTGCTTATAATACCCATCTGATGGAATTTGAAGAATAGTTCCTCATCCACTTTAGTACAGAGCCCCACCTTCTTTACATACCTATCTACCGTCTCAAGAAGCCTCTCCTCCTCAAAGGGCTTTGTTATGTAATCGAAGGCACCGAGCTTCAGTGCCTCAACAGCCTTACTTGCACTGTCAAGGGCAGAAATTATGAGCACACCCACCTCCCACTTAATCTCCTTTATCATCCTGAGTGCCTTGAGCCCATCCATGGTCGGCATATTCACATCCAGGAGTACAAGGTCGATATGCCTTGTCCTCACCATATCTATCGCATCCTTACCGTTGTACGCAGAAAGGGTATTGTATCTCTCACCAAGGAGTATCTCGAGGGTGCTCACAACAGAAGGCTCATCATCTACTATCAAGATGCATGGTCTTACATCGTCTCTGGACAAAACATTAAAGTTGTTCCTCACTATCTCACCCCTCTTCCTGATCAAGATTTTTGTAATCATTCTGCCCCTTCAACATGCAAAGGCTCACTGGGTCGTACAAACCACGGGGGAGATCTCTTCTCTGGAAAAGCCCTCACCCTCTACCTCCTTTTTCAAAAGACATAAGTCACCTATACC